>JAIRTJ010000075.1 GCA_031254995.1 Eubacteriales Family XIII. Incertae Sedis bacterium | reverse complement strand
ACTTCGTCGGAAAAGCGTCGCTGACGGGAAAACTCCTGCGAACGGCGCTGTCTATCATGTATTTGCTGATCGTCAGAAGACCCGAATCGCGAATATAACCGATGGGTTTTGTCGGAGGGTAGAACAGGTAAGCGGTATGAAAATTCGTGGCGTAACTCCACGAAAGAAGTTCCGTGCCGCCCGTCGCCAATAGGGCGTTTTGCGTAAAGGCGTCGGTGATCATGCGCGTCTGATTTACGTTGTAACTGCGATCAGCGGAGACGTCCGCCTCCTGAAAGAGCGCGATATCGGGATCCTCGCCCAAGGTTTGACGTATAACGGCTTCCGTATTTCTCGTCGCAGCTTCCTTGCTCGCCGCACGACTCTCAGAGCCTACGGTCTCCGTGCCGTCCTTCATCGCGCCCTTATCCATGAAAAACGAAAAGTCTTTGTCATAGGCGCCGAAGCCGATGTTGAACGTGAATGCGACGTATTTCGTATTCGCCGCGAGGGCGTGTTCCTCCGGGGAGACTGCGGAATCCGCCTCCGAATCGACGATCTTATTCTCCGCAACGGAGAAGTAATCCACATCCAACTCGAGATTGTCGGCGATGCGCCCGTAGTTCAATTGCAGATAGATAACGTAGCCGCCGACGAGCGCGACGAGTACGACGATGATAGCGAGCAACACTTTTAAAACGATTCTTACCATTCCCATATGCGCCTCACTTCGTCAATATTTCGATTCGTCGTCTTCGGAAAATCGTCCGTCGCTCCGCTCGTCGAATGTCCGCATCCGGAATCCGTTTTCCGCATTCGAAACTTCGGGAATTCCCGCCCGAAAATCCGCGACATCCGTCCTCGTTTCGCCGAGATCCGCAGGAGAAACGCCTCTTTCGTCCGAATACAAGGGTTCTGAAGGCGACTCCTCAGCCCTCTCAACGGGCGCGTCGCCCCAATGCGAAACGGTGTTTCTCGCAATGGCCGCAACCGGTCTTTCCTCGTTGACGATGAAGCGATCCACCATCTTCATCAGCGCTGTCGCCTGTGCGCTCATCTCATCGCTCGCCGCGGCGCTTTCCTGCGCGGTCGCGCTGTTTTGGTAGACGGCGTTCGTAAGCTGCGTGATGCCTTTGTTGATCTGATCGATGGCGACGCTCTGCTCCTCCGTCGCCTGCGCGATCTCGTTTACGACGGAAGTGCTGTCGTTGACGCCATTCACTATGGTATCCAGATAATCGGAAGTGTCCTTTACGATGACCGAACCGAGTTTGGACTTGCTCAGGGTGTTGACGATCAAATCGTTGCTGTCCTTCGCCGCCGCCGCGCTCTTCGTCGCGAGATTTCTCACCTCGTCGGCGACTACCGCGAAACCCTTTCCGTGTTGTCCCGCGCGGGCGGCTTCCACAGCCGCGTTCAATGAGAGAATATTCGTCTGAAACGCGATGTCGTCGATGGCCTTCATGACGGAACTGATGGACTGGCTAGCCGAATTGATGTCGTCCATGGCGTGCGTCATGCGTATCATCTGCCCTCTGCCCTCTTCCGCGCTGTCCCGAATATTGCCCGCAAGCTCCGTCGCGCGCTTCGATCTGAGGGCGTTTTCCTCAGCCTGTCCGGCGATGCCGCCCACGGTAGCGAGCAATTCTTCGACGGCCGCCGACTGTTCGGCGGCGGACTGCGCCAAGGTCTGCGCACCCGACGACAATTGATTCGCGCCCGCGCTGAGTTGACTCGTTCCGGATCTGATCTCCGTGACCATCTCGTTGAGATTGTTCGCGACGGCGTTGATCGCGTTGCCCAAGGTGTCTTCCGCTCCTGCGAGTATTGCTCGCACGGTGAGATCGCCCGTCGCGATCACTTCGAGCGTATGCACCTTCGCGATGATATCGTCCATCATCTTCTCGAAAGCGGCCGCCAACACGCCGAGCTCATCATTGTACTGCGCCTGTGCGTGAATGCGGCCGACCAAATCCTCGCCGAACCGAAAGTTTCCCGTTTCGCCCGCCTGCCGGGCCACGTTCGCGATATCGCGCACGGGATTCAAGACGAGACGCATCAAATGCGCCGCAAACACGATGGACAAACCCAGTCCGACGAGCGTCACCAAACCGAGAGCGGCGACAGCCGTGAAAAAATAACGTCTGTCCGCTCCTTCGAATACGCTGATGTACACGAAAAACACGCCCATAAGACCGACGATCACCGTTATGACGGACAACGCCAGAAACATCAGGGTCAGTTTACTCCGGATCTTCATATTCCTCGTCCCGTCCAACATACACCTCCGCTCGTGCGAAACAATACTAACCGCTAAACGATATCGTTTTGAGATAATTCGATTATATAGTACGTATATGCCGAATGCAAGAAATAGTTGCGGAATTTCGACGCTTCGGCGACGTCGGATTTGCCGTTCAACTGTCGAGAATCCGGAGCGTTATGCACTGTCCGGCAAAGAAATCGCAAATTTTATGGTTTTGCTTGAATTTTCCGCACTTCTGAAATATAATACATGTATGCAAGTGCGAAACGAATGCGCGCGGTTCAGACGCGACTTCGAGAGCACGACCCATGCGCCCGCAATCGGGAATGAAAAGGAGATTGTTTTATGGGTTTCATCGACAATTTTAAGCGGTCGGGGGAATTGTTCGGCAACGCAAACAACGGCGTCACAAGCGTCGGCGGCGCGAGCGGCGAAAATCTCGAGGTTCAAGAAATCCAAGTCGCGCCGGAGGGAGAAGCCCCTGTCGTCGAGAACGGAGAGGATTTCGTGCGCGCAGGCACTTTCGAAGAGAAACCCGAGCCGGGTTCCTTCGCGTTTACCGACGCGGAAACGCAAGCGGCCGCGGCCGAAGAGACGCATGCTGAAGTCGCGCAGAGCTTTGGTCTCGCGTACTCGGCTGCGACGAGCGAAAGCGCGAATGCCGAAACGAATTTCAACGAAGAAACGACCTATCGAACGGACGATAAACTCACGAATTCTCACATTTCCGAGGATACGGAGATCATCGGCGATATCAACTCCAAGGGAAATATCGAAATCAGAGGCAAGGTGATGGGCGATGTCGCAACGCAGGGGAACGTCATCGTGGAAGGCGGCATCTTCGGCAATGTGTCAGGGCAGAACATCGGCCTTTACACCTGCAAGATCAAAGGCGACGTGCAGGCCGCCGTCGATGTGATGGGGGATTCCGGCACCGTGGTCATGGGAAACATCAATGCGAACAACATAGTTATGGACGGCAAATGCAAAGGCGTCGTAAACGCGGACAACATGCTCGTCATACGCGGCAATTCCTATCTGATCGGCGATATTACGGCACGGTCATTCGTGGTCGACGACGGCGCGGTCATCAACGGCTCCATCAAGACCATCACGAACGAAAATCTGGATGCCTTGTTCAACATAACGGACGGCGACATGGATCTATAGCGGAGAGCTTTATCATTGCGGAAATGTTGGGGCGGCCGAGAGGCGGCCCCTTTTTTGCGTCCCGCTAGCAATTTTGATCGAGCCTCGGGCAGCCGCGCGGGGCTCGCGCGACACTACGCCGGGGATTTTTTGCGCTCCTTGCGCGCTCGTCGCGATACGCGAAAGACGCGCAGTATCTCATGACACCACAGCGGCAACGTGGACACCGCCGTAATGCACAACCATTCGTTCAAGGACAGGGACGCGGTCGAAAAAACATCGTTTAAAAACGGTACTTCCGTCACCGCGATCTGCAGAGCAAATCCGAGGAAGAACGCGACGATCATCATCTTGTTTTCCAGATGATTCGTCTTGAATACCGATTTGTCCAACTTCTTGAATCCGATGGCGTTGAACAGCTGCGAAACAGCCAAGGTCGAAAACGCGAACGTCTGCGCCTTTGCGAGGAGCAAAGAGTCGCCCAAAATCGCGTCGATGTTGTTCAGAGAGATGTCCATGCCCTCCCGGATCAAGATCGAGACGGGCACGAAGAGGAAGGCGCCCAAGGTCACGCACCCGATGATGAATCCGAACAGTACCGTGACGGCCATGCCTCCGCGCGAGAATATCCCTTCCTTTGCATCGCGGGGCGGGCGTTTCATGATGTCGTCCTCCGGCGCGTCCACGCCCAAGGCCAACGCCGGCAGAGAATCCGTTATGAGATTTATCCATAGGATGTGAATCGCCCGCAACGGGGACAGCAACCCCGCGACAATGGCTCCGAACATCGTGATGATCTCGCCGAGATTGGACGAAAGGAGGAATAAGACCGTTTCTCGAATGTTGTTGTATATGTTTCGCCCTTCGCGTATAGCGAGGCGAATAGTCGCGAAATTGTCGTCCGTCAGAATCATGTCGGCCGCACCCTTGGACACGTCGGTACCCGTAATGCCCATCGCCACGCCGATGTCCGCGGCCTTCAAGGACGGGGCGTCGTTCACGCCGTCGCCCGTCATAGATACGATGTGCCCGTGGGATTTGAAAGCCTTGACGATCATGACCTTATGCTGCGGAGACACGCGCGCGAACACGCGAAGATTGGGGACGGCGGCGTTCAATTCCTCCTGCGTCATCGCATCCAATTCCGTGCCGGACACGCATTGCGCTAAGCTGTCCGCGATGCCGATCTCCTTCGCGATGGCGAAGGCCGTATCCCTGTGATCGCCTGTGATCATCACCGTAGTCACGGAGGCTTCGCGAAATTCATCCACCGCGCCGGACGCCTCGGGTCTCGGCGGATCGATCATTCCGACAAGTCCCAGAAAAATCAGGTGTTCCTCCGTCGCGGTTTTGTCCCCGGACCTGTAAGCCAAAGCCAGCACGCGCAACGCGTCTCCGGCCATGGTCGCGGCGACGTTCGCAATCGTCTCCTTGTCCGCGGCGGTGATGGGACGAACGCCTTCGGCGCCGTCGATGTTGTCGCAACGCTCCAGAATATTATCCATCGCTCCCTTCGTAAACGAGATCGTGTTGCCGTCGTCCAAACGATGGAGGGTCGTCATCATCTTTCGTTCCGAATCGAAAGCCAATTCATCGACGCGCGGCATGGCGAGCGCGAGATCACGCTTTGAGACGCCCATATTCTCGCCCATATAGAGCAACGCCAGCTCCGTAGGATCGCCGATTGCGATGTCGCGTTCCCGATCGACCTCCGCATCCGTACATAGGATGAAGCCGTCCGCGAAGCGTTTGTCGCGCTCGTAATCCAATTCGGAGGCGTCAAAAACGCGCTCCGACGCGTAAACCTTCGTCACCGTCATCTTGTTCTGCGTGAGCGTTCCCGTCTTGTCGGAGCAGACCACGCTGACGGAACCCAGGGTTTCCACTGCCGGGAGCTTTCGCACGATTGTGTTCACCTTAACCATGCGCTGGACGCCCAATGCCAGCACGATGGTCACGACGGCGGGAAGCCCCTCGGGAATGGCGGCGACGGCCAGAGAAATAGCCGTGAGCAACATGTCAAACAGTTCCCTGCCCTGCAACAGCGCGATGCCGAACAACGCCGCGCAGATGATGACGGCCATGATGCCGAGTATCTTTCCCAGGCCGGCCAACTTCCGTTGCAACGGGGTCATCTCGTCCTTCTCCTCGCTGATCATTCGCGCGATCTTCCCCATCTCGGTATCCATGCCTACGGCGACGACGACGCCCTCGCCTCTGCCGTAGGATACGCCCGTGGACAAGTAGGCCATATTGACGCGATCGCCGATCCCAATATCGCATGAAGCGATGAACGACGCGTCCTTTTCGACGGGAACGGACTCGCCGGTCAGCGCGGATTCCTCCACCTTCAGATTGATCGTCTCCGTGAGGCGAACATCCGCGGGCACGACGCGTCCCGCTTCCAAGACGACAATGTCTCCCGCGACCAAATTCTCGGCGGATATTTCGGATACGAATCCGTCCCGACGAACCAAGGCCGACGGCCCGGAGAGCTTTTTCAGAGCCTCCAACGATTTTTCGGCCTTCGACTCCTGCACCACGCCGATGATCGCGTTCAATACTATGATCGCGAGAATGATGATCGCGTCCGCATATTCCCGCAAGATCGCGGAGATCACGGCCGCAGCCATGAGAATAAAAATCATCGGATCGTTCAACTGCGACAGGAACAACTGGACGACGTTTTTCTTCTTTTGTTCATCGAACGCATTCTTTCCGTTCTCGGCAAGCCTGCGCTCCGCTTCGTCGGAGGAGAGTCCCGACTCTATCGACGTGTTCAGGGATTGTATGATCCGGTCGACCGTTTGCTTCTCAAACATAATCCGCCTCATTTCCGTTTCGATTGCAAAAGCGATTTCGCGCGCCCTCGTCCGTCCGCTCGCCTGCGAAAGGCCGTCGAGCATCGAGCATCTTCTTTCTTATCTCCGTCATCGACCGTTCCTTCAATGCGTATATCAAAATAGGCGTCCCCCCGTCCTTCGTTTTTCGTTAAACCGGCCGGTTACAACAAGAACGCCCCCGCCTCGCGAGCAGGGTAAAACGCAAAATCAAAAAAACCCCGGCGCAAAACGATAACAACCGGACAGAGACGGAACGCACGGTGCGCACCGCCTTTGACCAATTATACCATAACCGAACGAAAAATAGGATATGTTTTGCCGACACGCGTTTTTATGCGACTCAAACCCTGCGCAAATCCGGATCGGATCTCCGCGTCGCAACGCAACTCTCCGCGCAAGCGCAGATACGGTACGCAACGCGCGGTTGAGCGAAACGCCCCTCCGACGACCCGGACGGGCGCGCGACGGGAAACGAACGGGACGGCCGGTCGGCGAGCCGACACCGCGTCACAAACCGGCGCGCGCCAAATGCGACTGTCCGACAGTCAAGGGACGATCGACGCAGCGATAAAAATCTCTACGCGTTTTGCAAACGTTCGTTTTCCTCTTTCAGCTTCTCGTTTTCTTTGCGCAGGCGCTCGTTTTCCTCTTGCAATCTGCGTATTTTCGCGTTCTCTTTTCTCCGCTTTCCGCAGCCGACGAAGGCGTCCTTTCCGTATTCGCGATATTGGGCGCACCATCCGTAAATCGTCTGTTGGGCTATCCCGTATTTCTCGGACAGCGCCTTGATGCTGATGCCGTCCTCGTTATACAATCGCACTATCTTGAATTTTAACGTGCGGCTATTGCTCCCGTAAGTATTCAATGCTTCAAACTCTCCTAACCGCGCGCGGCTCTTTTTAATCGCAACGCATGACCCATATACCATAATAACCATCTCCTCAAACCGTCGCAATCCATGGAACCCTCGATTGTCGACTATCGTTCATTGTGACTTCAACCATCGGATGCCCTCCTGCGAATGCTTTGACTAAAGTAAGCGTAAACCATAAACCTACTTGAGGGTCAAGACGTTTTTTGAAAAAATATAAATTTTTTTATTGAACTTGAGAAAAAGAGAGGTTTCCTGAGCAAACAGCGGTCATCCGCGTCGTTTTTTTGTGCGCAAAAGCCCGAATGTCACGATACGCGAACTGTGACTTGCAGAAGATAGCGTTCCGGATCGCCGATGCTGATCTCATCGAGAAGATATATATTGTAAACGGGGCCTTCAAATTTCAAACCGCGCTCGCGCGCTCGCGCGGCCATGCGCTCCGGCAGATCGTTCGTCTGCCCGTAATATCCCCTTGTGTAACCGGTCAGATATGTTCCCTCCGGCTTCCTGTCGTCGCCGTCGGGGTTCACGAAGAAGAATCGGCTCGGCCGGCTCGGTCTCGCGAGAAAGACATCCATATCGTCGAAAAACCCGCCGATGGGGTAGTTCAAATTGAGTCCTTCGGCCTTCGACCGTTTGCAGAAGCGGAAAAACGCATCGTAAAACGAATCAGCGCCCGCGAAATCGTTTTCGGGGCCGAGGATGATGGGCATTTCATTCATTTTGCGTTCGGATATGACGTTCTCATCAGCCTTTATG
The DNA here is from genome assembly GCA_031254995.1 of Eubacteriales Family XIII. Incertae Sedis bacterium. Classification (GTDB taxonomy): domain Bacteria; phylum Bacillota; class Clostridia; order Peptostreptococcales; family Anaerovoracaceae; genus JAISGB01. The sequence goes on along the minus strand of JAIRTJ010000075.1, from coordinate 3,748 downwards.
CCGTCGTCCAACAATTCGCGCAACGTGCGAATTGTCTTCTGCATGTCCCTGAGCCAACGAATCTTTCTGCGCAGTTTCCGTTCCTGCGTCAGCATCAATTCGTTGATGTTTTCGGGCGTGCGATTTCGCACCAAATCCTTGATGATCTTTATCGGGACGTCGAAGTCGCGCAACACGCTGATGAGGTTGACCGTGGTAAGCTGCTGATGGACGTAATATCTGTAGTTGTTTTCCCCGCGAAACGCCGGCGAAAACAGTCCGATCTCATCGTAGTAAATCAAGGTAGAACGGCTGATGCCCGTCAACTCGGAAAATCTGCTTATGGACATCGACTTGTTTTCATTTCTCATTCTGTCATTCCTCAAATTGTCCGTTGAAATGCCTCCGGCTCGGCCGTCGTCGTTTCGCTTATCGAACCGCGCGTCTCCCTGAAAAACGCATCGCTCGTCCGCCTGCGCGACACATATATTATACTCGCAATTCTTCGTCTCGACAATCACCTCCGCCTTTCTGAACTTTCTTCTTTGAAAAAGTTCTCCGCTATGGTAAACTATTGATTGTTCGGCTGCGCTTTGCCGCAATAACGCGAACTGTTCGCGTTTCGCCGTTTCCTACGAAAGAAAAGGAGATGTTATGGACGGAAATTCAACCCAAATCATGCTTTCCATGCTCGCGTATATCGCGGTGATCATCGCGGTGGGCATCTATTTCGCAAGAAAGGCAAACGAGAGCAGCGATCATTATTTCATCGGCGGACGCAGTTTAGGTCCATGGGTTGCCGCCATGAGCGCGGAAGCCAGCGACATGAGCGGATGGCTTCTCATGGGCTTGCCGGGAGTCGCCTATTGGTGCGGCATATCGGACGCGGCATGGACCGCAATCGGCCTCGCCGCAGGCACCTATCTGAATTGGTTGCTCGTAGCGCAGCGGTTGCGCAAGTATTCCGTCGTCGCGAACAACTCCATCACAATTCCCGATTTTTTCAGCAATAGATTCAAGGAGGACAAGAAGGTCATTCTTCTCATTTCGTCCGTCATGATACTCATCTTCTTTTCCGTGTACGCAGGAAGCTGTTTCGTGGCCGGCGGTAAGCTGTTCAACACTCTGTTCGGAGCCGATTATCGGCTCATGATGACATTGAGCGCGCTCTTCGTCGTCGTATACACGTTGGTCGGCGGGTTTCTGGCGGAAAGCGCATCCGACTTCATACAGGGCATCATCATGATCTTTGCGTTGGTCACCGTTCTCGCGACGGGCGTCTTCGCGGCGGGCGGGTCCGCCGAAGTCGCGGCAAATCTTAAGGAGATACCGGGGTTCTTGGAGTTCCTCGGCATCGCATCGCCGGAACTCGGCGCCGACGGTCTGCAACGCTTGGACGCGTCCGGCAATCCCGTCTTCGGAGCGGCCGGGGCATACGGATTTTTGACGATTGTATCCACGCTGTCATGGGGCTTGGGCTACTTCGGGATGCCGCAGGTTCTCCTGCGATTCGCGGCCATACGCAAGGTGCACGAACTCAAACGCTCGCGGCGCATCGCCGTCGTGTGGGTGGTGATATCGCTGTTCGCGGCCGTCGCCATCGGACTCGTGGGTCGCGCGGCCTATCCCGACGCTTTTCTCACGGCGAGCGGCGCGGAGAGCATCTTCATCCATACGGCGACCAATCTCCTGCCTCCCATTCTCGCAGGCGTGGTGATGGCAGGGATCCTCGCCGCGACCATGAGTTCTTCGGACTCATATCTGCTAATCGCATCGTCCGCCGTTTCGCGAAATCTGTACAAGGGCATATTCAAGCGAGACGCGACGGACAAACAGGTCATGACCGCCGGACGCATCACGCTCGCGGCGGTTTCCGCGATCGGCATACTCATAGCTCTCGACGAAAACAGCGTCATATTCGCCATTGTGAGCTTCGCGTGGGCAGGATTCGGCGCGACCTTCGGTCCTCTCATGCTCTTCAGCTTGTTCTGGAAACGCACCACCCGCTCGGGCGCGATCGCCGGATTGCTCACGGGTTGCGGCACGGTCTTTTTCTGGAAATTGGTCATACGTCCGTTGGGCGGCGTTTTAAACATCTACGAGTTGCTTCCCGCTTTTATCTTTTCATCCGTCGCTATTGTCGCGGTATCCTTGCTCTCGAAGGAACCGTCGCGGGAAATTGTCGATGAGTTTGATTCGGTGCGCCTCTATGAAGCGAATTGACGCGATCGATCATCCCAAAAGAGTGACGCGTCGCCGCATCATCGCGCCCATCATCCTCGCGGTCGTCTTGATGTCCGCGAGCCTGCTGTCCTCGTGCGGAATACGAGACTTGATCGCGAGCATCACTCAAACCTACCCGACAGCGGAAAACACCTTGCCCGACATGCTCGCGGTAAACGACGAGATCGAGAAAGCTCTCGAAGCGGGCGAGGAGGAACTGACGCTGAACGTCGCCGCCTCCGAAGACGAGATAAAGCGCGTCGCCGACAATCTCGATCCGTTTTGGGGAAGTCCGACCAAGTACAGCATCCTCGGGAAATTCGACGAGATCGCGCTGTCGGACGATAAGAGCGCGAAGAAGAAAACCGTCCTGAGAATCAAATTCGAGTTGAAGCTCTCGATCAACTATTACGCGTATCAATCCATGAAAAACGACGAGTTTGAGATGCCGGACGATTTCCCTGAAGCGAAGGCCGCCGCCGACGCGCTGCCGGGCATCATAGATGAGATCTACGGCGCGACGGGACGCGGAGGCGGCAATTCGCATTATGAAAAGGTTTTGGCCGCTCATGATTGGATCGTCGGAAATCTCACCTATGACGAGACGATCGATCAGACGGGAATGGAGAACGGCATATACGGCGCGCTCATAAATCGCAGAACCATGTGCCAAGGCTACGCCGAAGCTCTCCAATTGATCTTGCGTTGCGCCACGGATGTGCCCGTGAAGACGGAGATCGGAGAAGGACACAACGGCGACGGCAGGTGGATGGGTCATGCGTGGAATCTCGTGTTTATGGACGACGACTGGTATCAGGTGGACGCGACCTTTAACGACCCCATAGGCAACGAGGATGGAACGGTCGATCATACCTATTTCGGACAAAACGACGCGATGATGCGCAACGATCACAAGTGGAACGAAGAATACAGGCCGGCCGCAGACGGAACGGACTTCCTTTATTATCGAAAGAGCGGTCTCTACGCGGAGAGCTTGAGCGAATTTGAATCCATCGCGCGCAGTCAAATTGAGGGACGCAATCCCGACAGCATCGAGATCGCCGTTCGCGGCGTCGAAATCACGGACAAAGATCTGCAATTCCTATACAAGGCGAACAAGGACATTGACACGATCTATTGGCGGTCGATGAAAATCAACGACGCGATCATCGCGCACATTGAGCCGGAATATTGAATTTCTCTCATAATATGCAAGCGATGATCGTGAAACTGTGGAATTTATTCACCGCTCCGATCTCGCGCCCTTCCGCATCGAACGAGGGAACGGGGCAAATCTCCCCGCCCGTATAGCTGAGGAGAAAGGGTATGCGATCGTGAACGAGGTTGCTGCCCGTTTCGATCTCGTCTTCTATGCGCGCTCCTAGCGCAAAAAACCTGCCCAAGCAGGAATACACGATCATGCAATCCTTCTTTTCGGTCGCGAGCGCGGCGTCAAACATCATTTCGGCGGTCTCGACCACATCGAGATATTCCGCCGTCCCGATCCTGAGCTGCGCGCCGACGGGCACCGTGCCGCCGAGAACCG
>JAIRTJ010000069.1 GCA_031254995.1 Eubacteriales Family XIII. Incertae Sedis bacterium | reverse complement strand
TTGTCCACGCGCGGCTTGTAATAAAACCCGTCCGTATACCCCGAGGAAACGATCTTTATGAGATTCTTGTAACCTGTTTGATTCTCCGCGAGGAGAACCAGATGCCCCTGGTGCTTGTCCTTGTTTGAATCCTTGTCCTGCATTCGCCGAGCCGCCGTGTAGATCTCGCAACCGATGATCGGCTTGATCCCCTGCTCCTTCGCTTCTTTATAGAACTCGACAACGCCGAACATATTGCCATGATCCGTGATGGCGATGCTGTCCATGCCCATGCTCTTTGCCGCGGCGATCAAACTGTCGATGCGCGAAGCGCCGTCCAACAAACTGTATTCCGTGTGTACATGCAGATGCGCAAATGCCATAGCGCTCTTCAATCCTTTTCCTCAATAAATTGCGCAGGACGCAATGACGCGAACCCCGGCGCCTGCGCCTGTGTTCATATAATTATTTTAGCATACGGCGCCTTTTCCGTACAGAGGCAGTTCATTTGCGGTTGAACCTTGTTTCGCTTTGGGATACAATTATGATTGCAAGCTATGTCGATCGAGGAGCGGAGGAGGCGCACTGCGCGCATGAACATACTGATCACGGCGGGCGGCACGACGGAGAAAATCGACGACGTGCGAGGAATCGCGAATACGGGAACGGGACGACTCGGCGCTTTGATCGCGAAACGCTTCGCGGACGCGCGCGAAGTCGAGCGCGTTTTCTATGTGTGCAGCGCACGCGCGGCGAGACCTTCGGACGAAAAGATCGAAATCATCGTCGCGGACGACACTCGGTCGCTCGAACGGACGATCATCGATCTCTGCGCGAGCCGACGCGTCGACGCGATCATCCACAGCATGGCGGTCAGCGATTATCGCGTTCGAACCGTATCCACATCGCTCGAAATCGGCAAATCCGTCGCCGAAAAACTGCGGGAAAACGACTCGGCGCGCGCGCAAAACGACGCATCCGATGCGGCTTCCGTCCCCGCGCTCATAGCTCGCGCCGTGACCGAAACGCCTTCCATCGCGTCCGGCGGCAAGATCAGCTCCGGATTGGACGACATGGTCGTCGTCTTGGAGCGCACGCCGAAGATCATCGCGCTGTTTCGCAAATTGTCGCCCGGCGCCGTCCTCGTCGGCTTCAAACTTCTCGCGAACGCAAGCGAGGAAACGCTCATGCGAGCGGCGTACGATCTGCTGAAAAAAAACGACTGCGACTGCGTATTGGCCAACGACCTGCGCGACATCGGCGAAGGCAAACACATCGGCAGGCTGATCGATGCCGAGAGGACGTACACCGCGCATGACGGGAAAGAGGCCATCGCGGAGGCAATCGTCCGTGCGGTGTTCGCGAGCGAACGATTGCGCGGCAGGGATGCGCGGCAGGTCTGAGTATCCGCGCGAGACTCGGTCGAACCGAGTCCGCGATAAAAGGAGAACTATGGTGAAAAAGCATATCGTACTCGGAGTGACCGGCAGCATCGCGGCGTACAAGGCCGCGGACTTGGCCAACAATCTGACGAAAAAAGGACATGAGGTGGCAGCGATCCTGACGCGAAACGCGACCGAATTCATATCGCCTCTGACCTTCCAAACGCTGACGAAGCGCGCGGCTCACACGAATGCCTTTGAGAAAATTACCGATTTCGACGTGGATCACGTCGGCTTGGCGAAGTGGGCGGATATTCTTCTGATAGCCCCCGCCACAGCCAACATCATCGGAAAAATCGCCGCGGGCATCGCGGATGACATGCTTACGACCGTGATCGCGGCCGCGCATAACAAGCCGGTTGTGATCTGCCCCGCCATGAACACTGCCATGTACGAAAACCCGATTATTTGCGAAAATATAAAAAATTTATCAAAAATGGGATATTTATTCATAGAACCGCGCGAATCAGTCCTCGCCTGCGGGGACTTGGGCAAGGGCGCCCTCGCGGACATCGACGTCATCATCGATTTTGTCGAAAGGCTGTAGCCTCTCGCCCGCTTGCCCTCTAAAAAAAGACGCCTTCGATAAACTCGTAGAGAAATCGAATGATCGGCTCGATCACCTTGGACGGCACATTGAAAAGGATTAACAAGATCAGGATAGGCATACCCGCGTGGTAAATCTTTTCATATATGGGTTTTCCCCGCAGATCGAATATCTCCGTCACGATGCCGAAACCGTCAAGCGGCGGCACGGGCAGGAGGTTGAAGATCATGAGAACGAGATTTATCCATACAACATATATGAGAATGTTGATGACGTAATAGAGGGCGGTCGTCGCGCTCGCGTAGCCCGAGACCGAAACGACGATCTTGATTATTCCCATGAAAATGAACGCAATGACAAAATTCGTCGCCACGCCGGCTGCATCCGTAATGAGATTGTCGCGGCGTCGGTGCTTGAACGCGTAAGGATTGACCTGTACGGGTTTGCCCCAACCGAAGCCGACAAAGAGCAAGGCGATCAATCCGACGGGATCTATGTGCGCGAGTGGATTCAACGTCACCCGCCCCTGCAATTTAGGAGTCTGATCGCCGAGCTTGTACGCGGCGAACGCGTGCGCAAACTCGTGAACCGTCAGACCGATGATGATTCCCGGCAAAATGAGCAATTCGTCGCGCAACCATCCGATCGGATCGCTGAAAATCGAGCCTCTCGTCAACGCTCGCGCGACGACGACCAATATAAGGATTAAAGCGATACCGCTTCCGGGTATCCGTCTCATGGATTTGCATCCCCTTTCCGTTCGAGGGCTTCCAATGCCTCGATGCCGATCATATGGTTGATGAATTGTCTCGCGGCGCGCCCGGAGCGTCC
>JAIRTJ010000051.1 GCA_031254995.1 Eubacteriales Family XIII. Incertae Sedis bacterium | reverse complement strand
TATTCGCATCGTCGGTATCCGCGCTTATGTCCGATTCGCGCGTCGCACCTTCGATCGCGTTCTCAGACCCGTCTTCATCGGATCCGCTTTCGGACGCGCCGTCTCCCCTCTCGAATATGCCAACCGCAAACGCGCGGGGGTCGAAGGGCTCCAGATCTCGCAATCGCTCGCCCACTCCGATGAACTTGATCGGAAGGTCGAACTCGTCGGTGACGGTGATCGCGATTCCGCCCTTTGCCGTCCCGTCCAATTTCGTGATGACGATGCCCGTCACCTTCGCCGCCTCGCCGAATTCCTTGGCTTGACTGACGGCGTTCTTCCCCGTTGAGGCGTCTAGAACCAGAAGGGTCTCCCTCGACGCCTCCGGATACTCCCTGTCGATGATCTTGTTCATCTTCTCCAACTCGTTCATCAGATTTTTCTTGTTTTGGAGGCGTCCGGCCGTATCGCAGATGAGGACATCCGCGCCTCGCGCCTTCGCCGCCCTGATGCTGTCATAGACCACAGCGGAGGGATCTGCGCCTTCTCCGTGTCGAATGATATTCACGCCTACGCGCTCGGCCCAGACCTCCAATTGATCCGCAGCCGCCGCGCGAAAGGTGTCTGCCGCCGCGAGGACGACCGATCTCCCCATTTCCTTATACCGGGCAGCCATCTTTGCGATGGTCGTCGTCTTTCCGCCGCCGTTGACGCCGATCATGAGTACGACGAGCGGATAGTCCTCGCTCATCTTCAGGCGTTCTCCCTTGTCGATCAAGGATTCCACGATGTCCGCGATCCGTCTCTCCACATCGGCGACCTCGGACAAACGCTGTTCCCGCACATCGTTTCTCAGACGGTCTATGATTCGAACAGATGTTTCCATTCCTATGTCCGATGTGATGAGTATCTCCTCCAACTCGTCCATCAGCGCGTCGTCGACGCGCGGTCGCATGAGAATGGCGTCGCCGATACGCTCTTGCAGTCTGCCGAAAAAATTCTTCTTTGCACTGAACTCCATTTGTTGCGTTTCCTCTCCGTTCCTCTTTCGGATGAATCGTCGTCATCTTCGGCGGGTCGCCGTACGGCGAAGATCAATGATCCAAATTCTTCGCGAACTCCTCCGTCTCCCTCTCTCCGAGCAGAAGCGAGAGTATGGTCGTGATGCCCTGTTCCTGCATGGTGACGCCGAAGAGAGCGTCGGCGTACTCCATCGTGGAACGCTGGTGCGTCACCAACGCGAACTGCGTCTCTCGAAAATTCATGATGTAGTTCGCGAATCTGTGAATATTCGTCTCGTCCAATGCCGCATCGATCTCGTCCAAGATGCAGAAAGGCGTCGGTTTCGCTTTCAATATCGCAAACATGAGCGCGATGGCGATCATCGCCCGCTCCCCGCCGGAGTATCCGTCGATGCTGACCAAATTGGCCTTGCCGGGAGGCTGTACGCTGATCTCGATGCCGCTCTCCAACGGATTGTTCTCATCCTCCAGTCGCAGTTCGCCCTTGCCTCCGCCGAAGAGCAACTTGAACGCGTCGTTGAAATTCAAGACCACATTGTCGAAGCATTCTTTGAATTTCGCCTTGCTTATCTTGTCCATGTCCGCGACGATCTTGCGATAATCCTCCATGCTCCTTAGGATGTCGTCCCGTTGCTCCGTGAGGAATTCGTATCGTTCCTTCGTCTCTTCGTAATCCTTGATCGCGCCGGGATTGACTTCTCCGAGCTCCCGCAAGCGATCTTTTATTATGCGGTTTTCCTTCACCGCCGCGCTCATGACGAAATCCTTCTTCTTGAAATCCATCGCGTGAACATAGGACAACTCGAATTCCTCGAACAGCTTTTCCTTCCATGCGGAAAGCCTCGTATCCTGCCGACCGGATTCCACATCCATGGCGTTTCTCGATGCAATCCGACTTTCGATGTCGTCCGTCATCTTGCTCAGCGTGAGTTCCGCCTCCTCGATCGCTCGCCTCACGTCGCGACGCGCGGAGGTCAAAGTTTCCAATTCGGCCTCCGAACACGCTTTTTCCTCATCCAAGGCGCGAATGACCGACTCCGTATCCGCGACATACTCGCGCGAAGCCTCTTCCTCCAGCAATCGATCGTATTCGGCGGTCTTTAGCTCTGATTCCGCGCGCAACTCCGCGATGACGCGCGAGGAAGCTTCCGCGTTGGCGTCGCTGTTGGCCTTCTGCGCATTCGCGGCCGCAACGCGCAGACGAACCTCGGTTACCGCCTCGTTCGCGGTCTCGCTGCGAAGCAATTCGTCTTGATACCGCTCGGATTCCTTCGTCGTCTCCTCTTCGATATCGGCGATCATTCGCCCGATGCGATCGATCTCCTTGCGCAGATCATCGTTCACGCCGACGTTCTTGGCCTTATCCGTCTCGGTGTTCTTCAATTCGCGCTTTCGTCGTTCGATGCGTTCCGACAACTCCTCCGCGCGATAGCGCAACGATTTCAACTCGCCTCTCTGTCGCGCGGCTTCCGCGGTTTTCTCGCGGCTTTTCGCATCGAGTTCCCGCAGTTCCGCGATATGCTCTTCGCTCCGTTCCGTTAGTTCTTCCAGCGTCTCCGTCCTATGAGCGCGCTCGTCGCGCAACCGCGCAATGCTCTCCGTGAGAACAGCGATCTCGGATTTTCGTTCCAACAGATTTGCGGTCTTGTTTCTGTACATGCCGCCGGTCAACGCTCCGGCGGGATTGACGATCTCGCCGTCCAATGTGACGAACCTGAATCCCTCGCGATTATCCTTGTTCATGACGACCGCGCATTCCAGATTGTCCGCGATGATCACGCCGCCCAAGAGATAGTCGAAGATATCCTCATATCTCGCGTCAAACGCGATCCGTTCGACGGCATAACTGTCAAAACCTTCAATATTTTCCAGCGTGGCCTGCCGTTCTCGCCTTCTCGGACGTATCGAGGAAACAGGCAGGAAGGTCAGTCGTCCCGCGCGATGCTCTTTGAGGTAAGCGATGGCGCGTTTTGCGCTCTCATCGTCCTCGCATATCACATTTTGCAACGTCGCGCCCAAAGCCGTTTCGATCGCCGTCTCATATCCTTTCGGAACATCGATGAGTTCCGCGACCACGCCTTCGATGCCCGGAACAGCCTGTTTCATGAGAGCCTTGACGCCGGCGTTGTATCCCTCGTAATTGCTTTCCATCTCCTCGATGGTCTTTTTTCGAGAGGAAAGTTGCTCCGCCTCAAGCACGATTCGTTCAATGGCCTTTCGTTCGTCTCCGGCACGCCGCGTCACATCCTCATACGCTTCGCGAATCGCCTTCTCCCGCTCGAAGACGGACGCGCAAGCTGCTTCCGTATCCGAGATGAACCCCGAAACGCGTTCAATCTCCTTCTCCGTATCGCCCAAATCCGCGACGGCTGACGACAATTCCTCGTTCAAGCGCACGCTTGCCGCATCGAAATTGCCCATGAGTTCCGCGTTGCCCGCGATTTCGGCTTCCTTTGTCGAGCGCTCGCGACTCAGATCGAATACCCTGTTTTTCCGCGCCTCAATAGCACGAGCCATCTCTTGCGCGGATTCGGCAAGAGCGAGAGCTTCCTCGGATTTGGCGCTCAGTTCCGCGTCCAAGGCCGCGAGATTCGCGTCGTTTACCGCTTTTGCCGCAAACAATTCATCCCGCCGTTTCTCCTCCGCGGACAGCTTGCGATTCAGCGACTCCTTCTCCTCCGCAAGACGCGTCTTGTCCCGCTCGATATTGCGCTGTCTTTCCTCGTTCAGCAGGGCGTCTCCTCGGATATTCGCGGCGCGCGCGACGTTTTCGGAAATGCGCTCGCGCAGATCGTTCCCCGCCGCTTCCATCTCCTCGTTTTGCCTGCGCAGAGCGGAAAGTTCCGCGTCCGCGCGAACCCTCTCTCCTCGCGCCTTCTCGATGTCCGCCGTCGCCTCGTCGAGTTGTTCCTTCAACTCGAGATTCTTTCGCTGAACGCTCTCGATGTTCTTGAGCGTGATGTTGATCTCCAATTCCCTGTATCGAGTCGAAAGCTCCGCGTGCTCCCGGGCCTTTTCGCTCTCGACTTTCAGACCGTCGATGCGAGACTCGATGTCGAGAATAATGTCGTTCATGCGATCCATATTGTTATCCGCGGATTCCAGTTTGCGGTGAGCCTCGGCCTTGCGCCCCTTGTATTTGATGATGCCCGCGGCTTCCTCGAACACCTCTCTGCGCGTCTCCGGTTTGTCGCTGACGATCTTGTCCACGCGACCCTGTCCGATGAACGAATACCCGTCCACGCCGATGCCCGTGTCCATGATGAGTTCGCGGATATCGCGCAGCCGGCACGGATTGTTGTTGATGAAATACTCGCTTTCGCCGCTGCGAAAGAGTCGCCGTTTTATGGAAACTTCCGTGTAATCGATGGGCAGAATGCCCGTGCTGTTGTCCAATATGAGCGAGACCTCCGCCATGCCCTTGGGTCGTTTGCTCTCCGTGCCGGCGAAGATGATTTCCTCCATCTTCCCCCCGCGCAACGTCTTCGCGCTCTGTTCGCCGAGAGCCCAACGCATGGCGTCGGATATGTTGCTCTTACCGCTCCCGTTGGGACCGATGATACAGGTGATGCCTTCTTTGAAGTCGATGCTCACAGGATCGGCAAAACTCTTAAACCCCTGTATTTCAATCCTCTTTAAGTACATTCAATGCCTCCAACGCGTGACCCGCCGCGTCTTGCTCCGCTTCTTTTTTCGAATAACCGCTCCCGGATCCGATCACTCTGTTGTGCAGACATACGTCAACAAAAAACAGCCGTTCATGGGGAGGGCCTTCCTCTCGGCGCAATTTATACGAGATCTTGGCGGATCCGTTCTTCTGCAATCGAATTTGCAGAGAAGTCTTTCGATCCCAATTGTCCCTGTTTCGACCGATGCTCTCTATCGCGTTGAGCATGGACACTTCCAAAGCATTATACACGAAAGCCGATGCCTTTTTCCAGCCCCCGTCAAGAAAAATC
>JAIRTJ010000023.1 GCA_031254995.1 Eubacteriales Family XIII. Incertae Sedis bacterium | reverse complement strand
CAGCGCGGGTTCGGGACAAGCTCGCGACCCGTTCTCGCGCTCCATACGCTACAGAGCCTTTTCCTCGATCTCTTTTCTCAGCTTCGCCGCGAAATCCTCGACGCGCATCTCGCCGAGATCGCCGGCCTTCGATGATCGCACGGGGATCGAACCTCCGTTCGCCTCCTTGTCGCCGACGACGACGATGTAGGAATCGCGCGCGTTCCTCGCCTCTCGAATTTTGTAGCCGATCTTTTCATTGCGATCGTCAACTTGGACGCGCAAGCCGTCCGCGCGCAATCGCGCCGCCAATTCCTCCGCATATGCCGCGTGCGAATCCGTGATCGTGAGTATCTTCACCTGCACGGGCGCAAGCCAGAGCGGGAATTTGCCCGCGAAATGCTCCGTGAGTATCCCGATGAACCGCTCGATGCTGCCGAAGATCGCGCGATGAATCATCGACGGAATGTGCCGTTCTCCGTCCTTGCCGACGTAGGTTATTTCAAATCTGCGCGGCATTTGAAAGTCCAGCTGTATCGTACCGCATTGCCATGTTCGACCGAGCGCGTCCTCGAGATGAAAATCGATCTTGGGCCCGTAGAAAGCGCCGTCGCCCTCGTTGACTATGTAGGGAATATCCAATGCGGTCACGGCGTCCTTCAATGCCGCGATCGCCCGATCCCACTCCTCGTCGTCGCCCATGGAATTCTCCGGTCTTGTAGAAATTTCCACATAATACGAAAATCCGAATAATTTGTAAACATAGGAAACAAACTCGATGACGCCGATCACCTCTTCCGTAATCTGCTCCGGCAACATGAAGATATGTCCGTCGTCCTGCGTGAAAGTCCGCACCCGCATGAGCCCGTGAAGCGCGCCGGACAGCTCGTGTCGATGCACCTGACCCAATTCCGCGTAGCGAATGGGAAGGTCGCGGTAGCTGTACATCTTGCGCTTGTAAGCGAGCATCGCGCCGGGGCAGTTCATGGGTTTGATGGCGTAATCCGCATCGTCGATCTTCGTGAAGTACATGTTGTCCTTGTAATGATCCCAATGTCCCGAGATATGCCACATCTCCTCATTCAAGACCAAAGGCGTGCGAATCTCCGTATATCCGCGCTTGAGATGCTCCTGCCTCCAAAAGTTTTCAAGCTCGTTGCGAACGATCATGCCGTTCGGCAGAAAAAACGGAAATCCCGGCCCCTCGTCGAACAACGCGAACAAGTCCATTTCCTTACCGATCTTGCGGTGATCTCGCTTCCTCGCCTCCTCCAACCTGTCGAGATGAGCTTTGAGTTCCTCCTTGCTCGGGAAAGCCGTGCCGTAAATGCGCTGAAGCATCTTATTGCGTTCATCGCCCCGCCAATACGCCCCTGCGATGCTGAGCAACTTTATCGCCTTGATTCTGCCCGTGGAATCCACATGAGGCCCCTTGCAAAGATCCGCGAACTCGCCCATCTTATAAAAGGAAATTCGCTCGCCCTCAGGCAAATTCTCGATCAACTCGCGTTTGTACGGTTCGTCGAGCTCCGTCATCCAATTCAGCGCATCCTTCCGACTGAGTTCAAAATGCTCAATCGGATAATTCTCTTGAACGATCCGCTTCATCTCCTTCTGTATCTTCAACAAGTCCTCGTCGGAGAATCTGTGCGGCAGATCGAAATCATAGTAAAACCCATCGGCGATGGCAGGCCCTATGGCGAGCTTCACCTCGGGCCAAATGCGTTTCACCGCTTGGGCGAGAATATGAGAAGCTGTATGCCGAAAAGCGTCCAGCGTTTCCTTATCCGAAAAATCCATCTTGTTATTGTCATTTGCCATAAATCAATTGTCCCCTTTTTTATCGTTTCGATAGCCGAATGACACGGGCTCAACGAGGCGAGTCGCAATCGAATCGCATCCCGCGCGGAAGCCGCAACAAAGCCGCAACAAAGCCGCAACAAAGCCGCAGAGCGAATTCGACTAACAAGAACCGACGAAATCCGCATCCGCAACGCCCGAGCAATAAGCCGATGAAAACATTATATGTCAAGTACGGAGAAAAGACAAGAAAGACGATTCGCGGCGACGACGCGAAATTTACGGGAATTTACGGAGTATACTCGGAAAATTCGATTCATCCGAGCGGCGCGGAGGCCGAAACCGACAATTGCTTCGCCGAAAGAAACGGCAACCGAAAGAAATCCTCGACATCGGCTTCGACGGCGACGGTCAATATCCCCTCGCTCTCAGTCAGCTCGAAGCGATATCCTTCGCAAGCGAATCCGCCGGCAAACGTCTGCGAGACATAGTGTTCGATTCGTTCATCGCGCGCGTCCAAATCCATTTCGCGCGCGATGACAGCCGCGCCGAACGCGCATTCCGCAGCGATATCCTTCAGCGCGTACCTCGCCGCAACCATTCTGTTCATGTCGTTTTGAAAGGAAAGGGAAATAAGGACGAAAGCGACGACTCCGATGAAGACGATAAACGTTTTCACGAGTCCGCCTCATCCGCGAGATACTCGGACAAATTCAAGACCTCCCCCGCAATGACAAAATATCCGCTGTTGTCCGCATCGCTTATGCCGAAGAGAAGATTCGCCGCGACGATCTTCGACACGGGTACGCTGATTTCATACGAAACGACGCGTCGCGTTTCGCCGTCCGCCATATCCAGCCGCGCCGCGATGCGCTCCGCAGGGACGTCGTATATTTCCGCGAGTCCGGCTAAGAGCATCGATCTTGCTTCAGCCGTAAAACCGCCGCTCAGGCTTGCCTCTATGCGCGCGTTGTGCACGATCTCCTCCGCGCGAAGCGCGCGACTGCATTGAATTTGCGCCATCGTAAACTGCATGACGAAGGCGAGCATGATGGGAATCACGGCCGCCAAAACGATGAACTGCTTCATTCTCGTCATTCCTCCTCATTTGCGCGGACTCCGTTCACCGGATTTCGCGCGCAATCAACCCCGCCCTCCGTGTCGCTCGATCTCCGACCGAAAGAATCCTTCCATCGTCGGCATCAGCGCGCCGTCGTCCGGCCCCATTATGAGACGAAAGAGGAAGACGCCCAACGCGATCATCGCGATCAGAACGATGTATTGTTTCATGATTGCCTCCGGAGCGCCCCTCGATCATTGCAAGCGGTGAACAAAAACGATTCCCGTTCCTGCCCCGGCTCCTCAAACCGCACAAGACGCGAGCGCGGAGCGCGCTTTCCCGTTCGAGTCATCGCGCTCAATCTAACGTCAACTGTTCTTCGACCTTGACTTTTGCGGAATCCGTGACGCCCTGCGTCGTATCGCGAAAGCCCAGAATCATCGCGGATATGGCGATGCCCAATATAATTGTAGACAGTAAGATAATCATCTGTTTCATGCGTTTTACCTCATTTCCGTTACCGCGGCGATCGCATCGCCGCTTTCCTTAGTTGCGCGCTGTTTGTCGTTTTCTCCCGCCCGTTTCTCGTTCAGAAGAAAAGTTCGCGCAGGAGATCCCTCTGTTCAATAAAATACGCGACAAATATAAAATTCATGAAGACGACGAGGACATTCACGACCACGGGAAAGAAAACCATGTCGCTCAACAGCTCGTTCTTCCGCTTCAATTCCGTAGTCCGCATCTCCTTCATCGCGCTCTGATAGGAGAGCAATGTGGATGAGAGCTTTTCCGGAGAGACTTCATCCCATCTCACGATGATGCGTATGAAGTCACGCGCGGCGTTCGTGCCCGCCGCGTCGGAAAAGACGGCGACCATCTCCGCCTTTCGATTGACGCGCAACAGCGACAGAGCTTTGATATAAGCGGGTTTCAGGACGCCGTCCGATTGCGCGAGCTGTTCCAACAGCAAATCGGCGGGAATGCGGTCTCCCTTTCTCGCCGCGACGATGTTGCGGATGAAGCTGATCGCCTCGAATATCTCGCGATCCGCCTTTTCATGTCGATATCGTTCGCGCAACCGTTCCGCGGACAAGTTCGTCTTTGCGGTCGCCGCCCATCGCCGCATTCTGCCCGTGTCGAACTTTGCGCGTATTTTCGCGGGCGAGAGACACAGTCCGCCCGCCGTCGCGAACAACGCGACGATCGCATACACCGCATAATCGTTCATCTGTCCCTCCTTTCAAGCGCCGCCGCGTCGTTCATTCTCGCAGGCCTCCGTTCTTAAAAATCCAATTTTCGATTCGTTATGATCTC
>JAIRTJ010000192.1 GCA_031254995.1 Eubacteriales Family XIII. Incertae Sedis bacterium | reverse complement strand
TAGCTGCTCACCTTGACGTCCAATCGCGTACAGTCCGCCGTAAGTCCCGTATTGAGCCGCGCGGCTACCCTCGGAGCCAAGTCGCGTCCGATGTGGGTCGCGCCGAACAGGACGATCTCGGGCTTGTACTCGCGAATGGCGTCCGTGAAGACCTTCGTATAGCCGTCCGTCGTGTAATTGCCGAGCAGAGCATCCTCGACGATATAGGCGCCGTCCGCGCCGTACTCGAAGCACTCCGCGCTCAAAACCTCGACCTTGTCGCCGATGAGAACGGCAAAGACCTTCGTATCCTCGCCGATCTCGCGCGCAAGCCGACGACCCTCTCCGATGAGTTCGAGAGCGACGTTCATGATCTTGCCTTTGCGTTGTTCCGCAAACACCCAGACGTGCTTGTATGCCGAGAGATCGACGACTTCAAGCTCTTCCTTTTCGTCCGCAATGATCGCCTCCGCCGGGCATTTGGATACGCAGACCTTGCACGACGTGCATTTTTCATTGATTACGGCGATCTTGCCGTCCATGTCGATGGCTTCGAACGGACAGGCTTTCACGCATATCTTGCAACCGATGCACTTATCCTTAATTACTGATATTGCCATTTCCGTCCCCTCCTATATCACATGCTTGGACTTGAGTCCGATCAAGAGTTTATCAGCCAGTTCCTTCTCCGTATCGCCGTCGATCATGACGCCTTTTCCTTTTGGCGCCGGCGTGAAAGATCGGAACACGTTCGTGGGAGAGGCCTCAAGTCCCACTTCCTTTTCGGGATCGACGCCGAGATCCGCGGCGCCCCAAGTGGGAATGTCCTTTTTCGTCGCCGCGTAAATGCCTCCGATCGACATGTACCGAGGCGTATTGAGTTCCTTGATCGCCGTCAACATGCAGGGTGTTTTGATCCTAATGAGTTCGTATCCGTCCTCAAGCTTGCGTTTAACCGTAATAGTTTTACGGTCATCGTCTATCGAAAACTCCGTCACATATGTGACCTGCGGAATATCCAACTTCTCGGCCATTTGAGGCCCTACCTGTGCCGTATCGCCGTCGATGGCCTGTCTGCCCGCGAAGATCAGGTCAAACGTTCCTGCCTTTTTGACCGCGGCGGCCAGCGCGTTCGACGTCGCCCATGTGTCCGAACCGCCCAAAGCCCTGTCGGAGGCGAGGACAGCCTCGTCTGCGCCCATTGCGAGACATTCGATGAGCATGTCCTTCGCCTGCGGCGGACCCATCGTGATGACGGTGATCCGCGTGTCGGGATAGCGGTCTTTGATCTTCAACGCTTCCTCCAACGCGTTCGCATCGTCGTGATTCAAGATGCTCGGCACGCCCTCCCGCACGAGCGTCTTAGTCACGGGATCTATCTTGATCTCATTTGTGTCAGGCACCTGCTTCGCGCATACAATGATGTTAAATGACATGTTATTCTCCTCCTATTTGCCGAATATCGAAGCCGCGATAACGAGCTTCTGCGCTTCCGACGTACCCTCGTATATCTCAGTGATCTTCGCGTCGCGCATCATTCGTTCCACCGGATAATCCCTCGTGTAACCGTAGCCGCCATGCAACTGCACGGCCTTCGTCGTGACGTACATCGCAGCCTCCGAGGCGTAAAGCTTCGCCGCAGCGGATTCGGGCCCGTACGGGATATGACGATCTTTCATATCCGCCGCCTTATAGATCAAAAGGCGAGCGGCGTCGATGCGAGTCCTCATATCGGCCATCTCGAATCGGAGAGCTTCCATATCCGCGAGACGCTTGCCGAATTGCTTGCGGGACTTCATGTATTCCACTGTCACATCGAATGAGCCTTGCGCGATGCCGAGCGCTTGAGAAGCGATGCCGATGCGCCCGCCGTCCAAAGTCGAGAGGGCGATCTTGAAGCCCTGCCCGGGCTCCCCGAGGATGTTCTCCTTGGGAATTTTGCAGTTTTGAAACACCAATTCCGTCGTGGACGATGCGCAGATGCCCATCTTGTCCTCGGTCTTTCCGATGGAAAAGCCCTCCAAACCCTTTTCGACGATGAAAGAGGAGATGCCGCGCGTCTTCTTTGACTTGTCGGTCATGGCCATGACGACGAAAACGTCCGCGTACCCGCCGTTCGTAATAAAGACCTTGGAGCCGTTGAGCAACCAATGATCGCCCATATCCTCAGCCCTCGTCTGCTGTCCCGAGGCGTCCGTGCCGGCATTCGGTTCCGTGAGGCCGAAAGCTCCCAACAGTTCACCCTTCGCGAGGGGGATGAGATATTTCTTTTTCTGTTCTTCCGTACCGTAATGGTAGATAGGCCACGCGCACAGCGACGTATGCGCGGAGCAGATCACTCCCGTCGACGCACAGACGCGCGAGAGTTCCTCCACCGTAATTGCGTAAGAGAGATTGTCGCCTCCGGCGCCGCCCCATTCCTTGGGAAACGGTATGCCAAGCAAGCCGTAATGCGCCATTTTCTTTACGTTTTCTTCAGGAAAACGGTGCTCCTTGTCGATATCCGCCGCGATCGGTTCCACTTCGCTGACGGCGAATTCCCTGACCATCTTCCTGACAAATTCCTGTTCCTTAGTCAACCGAAAATCCATGAATTGCCTCCATTCCCGTATATGTCGGAAACGCGTTTCGCGCTCCTCCTCGTTTCCGGACAAAATCATCCGAACGCGCCGAAAACCGTAAACAAACGCGCCATCTCCTATTTAACAACAAATGCGGTTCGAATGCAATAGAAATTGTGAAAAATTTATCAAAATTTTGATGAATGTCAACCGTTCGAAGGAGAGCGTCGTATGTGCACGACTTCCGCAGACGCCGACAGACGCTCGATCAACCCCTCGGCATCAGGAATCGAACGCTCGGCGGCAAGGACGCCGTCCGCCTTTGGACGGGTCGCGGGATGCTTCGGAAGGAAGACGGTGCAACAATCCTCATACGGCTCGATGGACTTCTCGAAGGTTCCGATCTCCTTCGCCTTTTCGATGATGTCCGTCTTGTCCATGGCGATGAGCGGACGCATGACGGGCAAGGATACCGCGGCGTCCGTCACGAACAGAGCCTCCGCGGTCTGGCTCGCAACCTGCCCCAGGCTTTCTCCGGTCACGAGCATATTGCACCTTTCCCTCACGGCCAATCGTTCCGCGATCTTCATCATAAATCGACGCGTGAGCAAGGTCGTCAAGGACTCGGGACAATGCGCGACGATCTCCTCCTGCGCCGGCAGAAGATTGACGACGCGCAACTTGAAATCCCCGCAATACTCGGATAATATCTCAGCCAACTCCTCGACCTTTTCGCGCGCCCTTCCGCTCGTATAAGGATAGGAATGATAATGAACCGCCTCGACTCGCATACCGCGCTTCGCCATCATCCACGTCGCGACAGGGCTGTCGATGCCGCCCGAAAGCAAAACCATGCCCTTTCCGTTCGTGCCGAGCGGCAGACCGCCGAAGCCGCCGATCTTTTCATCGTATATGAAGACCTCGTTCTTTCGCAGATGGACGAAGAGGCGCACATCCGGATCCCTTACGTCAACCTTCACGGAAGGCCCCAAGGCGCGCAGGATGTCCGCGCCCAACGCGCGCGATATATCCGGGGATTCGATGGGGTACGTTTTGTCGGAGCGTTTGCCGAAGACCTTGAAAGTCAATGGACCTCGTGTTTCGCGCAACGGTCTTCCCTCCGCGTCAAAGCGCCGAGAGATCCTCTCGCGCATGAATTCCGTGACGGCTGCGGACACGGACGCCATGTCGCGATCGCGCAATGCGACAGCGGGACTGACGGACGCGACGCCGAACACCTTCGATATCCGTTTTATGAGAACATCCTCCCGAAACGGCAGTGTCTCGCCCCTGCCGCCGATCACGATCAAACCGTCGCTGCGTTCGATTTTCAGAGCGTTGCGGCTGTTCTCATGAGCCGGATCGCGCAATGCCCGCGCGATGCGCTCCGTGAGCACGCGTTCGAAATACGGCTTGTTCATGCCTTTCAGCGCGACTTCGCCATATCGAACGATGAGAATGCGGCGAACGCCGATCTCTCCGTTCTTCGTCTCTCCGGCGTCTCCGAATCGTCCGTTCGCCTGCGCCTTGTTCATGCCGCCATTCATCGAAACGAGCCTATCCTCCTGAATCGTTTAACCGCAGCTTCCAGATGTTCGAGTGCGAAATCCACTTCATCTGCGGTATTGTAAACGCTGAAACTGAATCGCAACGTCCC
>JAIRTJ010000188.1 GCA_031254995.1 Eubacteriales Family XIII. Incertae Sedis bacterium | reverse complement strand
GGGCGGCGCGCAGCAGAGCAAACCGCAGGAACCTGAGGCGATTGACGACAGACCCGAATCCGAGATAGAACTCACGCGGGAACAGGTGAGACAGCAACTGCGCGACGGTCTTTTGGATGAGCAGTACATCGAGATAGAAGTGAACGACAATCCGCAAAAGAATCAGTTGGATATGGGAAACGAAGGCATGAATATCGCCATCGGAAACATCTTCGACGCCATCGGCGGAGGACAGAAGAAGAAAAAGAAGAAGGTGAAGGTCAAAGACGCGCGAAAAATTCTGCGCGAGGAAGAGGCGCAAAACCTCATCGACATGGAGCAGGTGACGTCCGAAGCTCTGGAGAACGCTGAGCAGAACGGCATCATCTTCATCGACGAAATCGATAAGATCGCCTCGGGCGGAGCTCTCAGATCCGGCGCCGACGTGTCGCGCGAGGGCGTCCAACGGGATATTCTGCCCATCGTAGAAGGCAGCGTCGTGAATACGAAGCACGGCCCCGTCAAGACCGACCATATCCTATTCATCGGCGCGGGAGCCTTCCACATCGCGAAGCCTACGGATCTCATTCCCGAGTTGCAAGGCCGTTTTCCCATTCGCGTGGAATTGGAAAACCTCACGAAAGAGGCTTTTGTGCAGATACTCACAGTACCCGAAAACGCGTTGCTCAAGCAGCACAAGATGTTGCTCGAGACGGAGGGCGTCAACGTGACGTTTACGGACGACGCTGTGGACGAGATCGCGGAGATCTCATTTATGACCAACGAACAGACGGAAAACATCGGAGCGAGGAGATTGCATACAATTATGGAAAAATTACTGGAAGATATCTCCTTTAATATTCCCGATATTGAGAGCGAGGACATCGTTATCGATGCAGCCTACGTCAAGGATAAGTTCATCGACAGAATTCACGCCGATGATATAGACAGATTTATCATATAGCGTTCGACGGTCTCGCATGTTCGCGGCGCGCGGTTCCTTTAGGATCGCGCGTCGCAGTCACAAATCATTGATGCGCGTTTCGCGAGGCATCCGCGCGGATGAAGGATGAGTCGATTTGCATCCCGCGCGCAGGGATTCCCGCCCGCGGTCGAACGGCGACAAAAAATTTACGAAAATAGTTTGATATTTCAAAAAACTGCCTTTACACTCGTCTGTTTTTCGATATAATATTTTCAGGCGCGAATCGTATTTGAACTTGAGGAAGTCCTTTCGTTGCGGGGCGACCGGTCTCGCGCGCCGCGCGAGGATGAATATCCCGCGCGAAGAACGGGATTGTGCGATGTTTTATTGCCGTGACGCGGCGGAATGGGGATACAGATGGAACGGACAACTCTCGAAAAAGTGAGAAAACTCAATTGGGTTTTGCAGGAGAGCAGCACGGGGGTATTTTCATTCGACGATCTGTGCGAAATTCTCAGCGAATTGATGGACGCGAACGTCTACGTCGCGAATTGCGAAGGCAAGGTGATCGGAGTGCATTACACCATACGCTCCGACAGCGCGGCCGTCGACGATCCGGAGACGGGACAGCAGAAACTTCCGGGAGAGTACAACGACGAGTTATTGAAGGTCACGGAGACGGCTTCAAATCTCAAGGCGGACGAGGCTCTGAAAATATTCAAATACGATTACGACACCTATGATAAGCTGCACACGATCATTCCCGTTTACGGCGGAGGCGAGCGACTCGGCACGGTCATTTTGACGAGGTATTCTCCAATGTTCGCCGACGAGGATCTGATTCTCGGAGAATACGGGGCTACGGTCGTGGGGCTCGAGATACGTCGCAGACAGAAGTTGGAGCAGGATGAGGAAGCGCGCGTAAAGGCGACGGTTCTCAAGGCCATCGGCACTCTGTCCTATTCGGAGATCGAAGCGATACAGCAGATATTCAATGAATTGAACGGCAATGAGGGATTGTTGGTCGCGAGCAAGATCGCGGATCGCTCCGGAATCACGCGCTCCGTCATCGTAAACGCGCTTAGGAAGTTGGAGAGCGCGAGCGTCATCGAGTCCAGATCCCTCGGCATGAAGGGCACGCACATAAAGATATTGAACGACAAGTTTATCGACGAATTGAAAAAGACAAGGTTTTGATTAAGTATTGCACGGTCAAAAACGAGGGTTCCGCGGAACTGGTTATAGAGAAGTCGCGGTTTATCGGCCGTATTCGGGGAGTCGTCTCCAAGGATGAGGCCGATTGTTTTTTTTCGGAGATTCGCAAGGCGCACAGAACGGCGACGCACAATGTCCCTGCTTTCGTGATCGGCGAAGGCATGCAGTCTCAATGGGCGAGCGACGACGGAGAGCCGCAGGGTTCGTCAGGCGCGCCCATCGTTCAAATGCTCGTGTCCGAGGGCGTTACGAATGCGGCGGTCATGGTCACGCGCTATTTCGGAGGCGTCAAATTGGGTGTAGGAGGTCTTGTGCGCGCGTACACCGCGACCGCAAAAGCGGCGCTTGAGGATGCGGGCATCGTCGCGGTCGAGTCCGGCGCGGCGTTTCGCTGCGAGATCGACTATCCCTATCAGTCGAAATTGAAGATGATGGCCGAGCGCAACGGCTTTATCCTCGGAGATCTCGCCTATGCGGAGGCGATATCATTCACGCTTACCGTGAGGGAAGAGGATGCAGAGCGCGCGATGTCCGCCGTCATGGATCTGACGGGCGGCACGGGACGATTGATCCGGCGAGACTGCTGCGAGATAAGGGTATGAACTCAAAGAAAATGCAGGATTCCGGGATTTTCGCGGGCCTGACGCAGAGTGAATACGATGATTTCATCGCGGCGGCGAAACCGCGCTCGGTCAGCCTCTCGAAGGATGAGATGTTGATCGACGAAGGCGAGCGGGCGAGTGCGTTTTGGCTCATCGAGAGCGGGCGGTTAAAAGGAGCTC
>JAIRTJ010000183.1 GCA_031254995.1 Eubacteriales Family XIII. Incertae Sedis bacterium | reverse complement strand
GTTCTCGCAATACGCTTTTCTCAGACGATCGCAACCGTCGATATCGATTGCGTCATCACATCTGTTTGCCCTTAAATCGACAGACCCTGTCTCCGTTTGCCCAACAATCCACTTCGCGCACATCGTACTTTTTACCCGTGTACGCGTTGAGTATGCCCGCGATGAATCCTTCATCATAATTGCATACCGTCTCGTTGGTGATAGGCAGGCCGCTGCAATCCAAATCCTGTCCGACCGTCAAAACGATGTCGCCCGTGGCGGCGTCAAAAGCTTCCATCCGAAGAATCCCGATCTTTAATTCCTGAAGGACTCCTTGAAGATTTGCGATAAAAGCGCTGAAATCCGCAGTGAGATCCAATGTGTTCTGCGCAAACTCCTTGCCTGCAAGAAAGCCCGATTCGCGAAAACAGTCATTGGCCTTTTCCTCACCGAATTCCTTTGTCAAAACATCCAACAGCGTATACTGCATCAGTCTATATACCAAAACGGGCATCTCCTCGCCTAAGTCTCCCCTGCCGGCCTTAATATCGCCGAGATTTTCCCACGAAAAATCGTGATGCGCGCCCTCTTTTTTAAAAACATTCGCCATTTCTGCCCTCCCTTGTTGTTCAGATCAAATCGAATCTTTTCATATCTTGAAACCATGATAGTTCCACACCTTAATTATAGTGTCTCCGGCCGCGATTTGTCAACGAAAACAACGAGCTTTCGGCCTCTTTCATCTCGCACTGACTCATGGAAACCTCGCAAATATTTGGTTTTTATCGCATTCCGGTGTATGATGGATAGAGGATACACAGGCGGAGGGAATCATGTCGTTTGACAATCTTGTAACGGGAGCGGTCGCAAAGGAACTCGACGAGGCGTTGGCCGGAGGAAAGATCGAGCGCATCTATCAACCCGAGCGCGACGAATTGATTTTTCACGTCAATGTGCCGCCGCGTTGCGCACGTCCCGCTTCGGACGAGTTCGCAGGCGCGCCTCCGAACGAAAACGATGGCGAACACATGTTCTCGCGTACGGCTCGTCAACGATTCAATCTCCTAATTTCGTCGAACAGCAGTCATCCGTTGATCTGCATTACGGAGATTCGCTCCGGCAATCCTCAAAATCCGCCGGGGTTCTGCATGTTGCTGCGAAAACACCTGCTGAACGGCAGGATCGCGCGCGTAGCGCAGGTCGACGACGAGCGCATTGTGCGAATAGACATCGACGCGTCCAACGAACTGGGCATGGCGCAAAAGCGTGCGCTGATCGTTGAGATCATGGGGAAACACAGCAACATCATGCTGATCGATCCGACGGACTCCGAGCGCGCCTCCGGCCCGTCCGGAAAGATACTTGATTCCATCAAACGCGTGTACGCCGACATGAGCAGGCTTAGACAGATACTGCCGGGCATGGCCTATATCCCGCCGCCTCCGGGGAAGGGGATCAGCCCCATCATCGCAGAAGAACTCGCGCTGCGCGGCGATGCGCGTTGCTTTCAAGACATGGCGCGCGCGGGCGCGTACACGCCGATCATCTATTCGGACAGCGCAGGCGAGATGAAGGATTTTCACGTATTTCGCCTCAAAATATATGAGGGCATGAAAACGCGGATGTTCCCTACGGTCAGTTCCATGATCGAGACTTATTACGGCGCGAAGGAGAAAGGCAATCGGCTTCGACAGAAAACGGCCGACGTATCGCAAGCTCTGAAGGCGAGACTTGATAAACTCCTGTTGAAAAAACAGCGTCTGCTCGAAGACATCCAAAGGGCGGACGAGGCGGACGACTATCGACGCAAGGGCGAGTTGCTTACAGCGAACATCTACCGCATGGAGAAGGGCGCGGAGGAAATCACGCTCACGGACTGGGCGGCAGGCCCGGACGGCGAAGACATCGAGGTGACTTTGCGGTTGGATCCGCGGCGTTCGCCCGCGCAAAACGCGCAACAGTATTTCAAGAAATACAACAAGGCGAAAACCGCGCGCGCAGCCAAGCGAGAGCAACTCGAGAAAACGCAGGAGGACATAGATTTCCTCGAATCCTACCGCGTATTCATCGAAAACGCGACGACCGACGCGGAGATCGACGCCATACGCGAAGAGCTTCGAGACCTGGGATATCTTCGCGGCAAAAAAACCGAGAAGCGGAAACCCGTCAAAAAATCCGACTTGCCGCGCTACGTGAGCAGCGCGGGATCCTTGATCTCCGTCGGGCGCAACAATAAAGAAAACGATGAATTGACCTTCAAGCGAGCGAAGCCTTGGGATATCTGGCTCCACACGAAGGACATCCCCGGATCCCACGTGATCCTCTCGAGGCCCGAGGAGAGAACCCCTCGCTCGCGCGGAAACGACCGTTCGGGAAGACCCGCGTCCCTGTCGCCGAGCGAATCCGCAGACCTTCGCGAAGCGGCGGCCATCGCAGCCTATTACAGCAAGGCGCGGGAGTCGGCGAACGTTCCCGTGGACTGTACCTTTGTCAAATACGTAAAAAAACCCGCCGGCGCAAAGCCCGGCATGGTCATATTCACGCATAATCGAACCTTGTACGCAGATCCCGCCCCGCCTGCCGAATCGCGCAAATAGTCCTTGCGATCTCTCCTCGCCGCATGATATCGTTTCCGTACCTAAACAGATAAGCCGGTTTGCACAGAGATTCGCGTCATGAGAAATGTCAAACGTTTACCGCGCGCGCAATTTTTTTACCGTGCGCAGGAAGTCCTCCGGCGGTTCGGAGCGGAACTCCATGTAAGAGCCCGAGGTCGGATGGATGAAGCCCAATGTCTCCGCGTGAAGGTATTGACCCTCGCCGTCTGCGGGACCGTACAGATCGTCGCCCAACACGGGTCTGCCGATGTGCGCCATATGCGCCCTTATCTGATGCGTGCGCCCCGTCTCCAATCGCAGTTCCAAGAGCGTGAATCCCTTGAATCGTTCCTTGACGCGATAATGCGTCACCGCGCGCTTTCCCTCGCCGTCCGCTCGCACCCGTCTCCTCTTTCGATTCTTCGGATCGCGATCCAACGGAGCGTCCACGACGCCCGAATCTTCCTTGAACGATCCGGATACTACGGCGACGTATACCCTCTTCATCTCGTGACTTGCGAGTTGCCGCGCCAGCGCGTCGTGCGCACGGTCGTTTTTCGCCGCGACGAGCAACCCCGAGGTGTTTTTGTCTATGCGATGGACGATGCCGGGACGCGCCGCCCCGTTTCGAGATGACAGACCGTTTTCCTCAGGCGCGACGCCAAGTTTTTTCGCGGAATCGTCGGGAGAGGAAACGCGTCCGCGTTGCGATGCGATGTGATAAAGCAGACCGTTGACCAAGACGCCGCTCTCGTTTCCCGGCGCCGGATGCACGACCAATCCCTTAGGTTTATCGACGACGATCACGTCGTCATCCTCGTAGACGATGTTCAGATCCATGGGTTCGGGCTTCGCCCGAAGAGGTCTTCGCGCAGACAAAGCGATCTCCGCCTTGTCGCCCGCGCGCACCTTGTGCTTCTTTGAATCCGCGACCTCGCCATTCAAGAGCACGGCGCCGCTCGCGATCGCTTCCTGCGCGCGACTGCGGCTCAAAGACGGGATACGCGCAGAAAGCGCCGCGTCGAGACGCATTCCGACATCTTCGCCGAGAAATTCGACCGCGAAGAACTCGCGTTCGTCCGCATCGTCTTCATTCCGCGCGGGAAACGCTTCTGTTTTCTCGTCTATCATCGTTTTTCGCCTCGAAGAACAACACTCGAATAAGCAGCAGGACACATCCCAACGTCAACGCGCTGTCCGCGACGTTGAAGATCGGAAACGAGCCGACGGAGATGAAATCCGTGACCTTGCCGAAGATGATGCGATCCGAGAGATTGCCGAGTCCGCCGCCCAGCATCAGTGAAAAGGAACAGAGCAGGGGAAATGAAAACGAACGACGAAGGACGAAGAGCATGATCGCAAAGATCACAACCGCGAGCGCGGACTGAATGAGGATCAGCGGAACGCGATGCCCGCGAAACAGACTGAACGCAACGCCGTCATTCAACGCGTAACATATGCTGAAAAACGCGTCCCCGGAGGGTATCGCCTCCCCAAGCGACATGTTCGCGCGAATCAAAGCCTTTGTGACGCCGTCGGACGCGACGACAAACGCGACAATGCATATGCCGATTAAAATCGCCTTTTTCCCGCTCATTCTCCGTCTTTCCGTCACAGGGATTCTCAAAAGCCGTTGCGCTTGGACGTCTTGATCGTCTTGTTCTTACCGAGCGCCGTCGCGAGTTCGCGCCGCCCCGACGCCCCTTCGTCCCCCATGGAACCGGGCGAAACGGGATCTGTATAGAAGCGCATGCGCTCGACTTCGTTGTCTATCATCAAATCTGCGCTGAGATTTTCAAAACGCTCCAATTCGTTCTGCAACAGATTTTTATAGCGCAGTTTGAATTGATCCCATCTCGCGGCCATCTCGACCGCTTCCTCCGTTATCCGCTCGACGGATTCCCGCGCTTCGCGGCGAAGTCGCTCCGCATCCAATTCGGCGTTTTTCAGCACGATATCCGCTCGCTTTTCCGCGCTGGAAGATATGTCGTTCATGAGGGCTTTCGCGGATTCCAACGTCTTGAAGATCGTACCCTCGGATCCGCGATAACGATCGATCTCCGCGTTGAGTCCCGCGACGGTCTCACGCAGATATTTGTTCTCCTGAATGAGCTTGTCCATGTCCAAGGTCACCAAATCGAGGAAATTGTCCACCTCATCCTCTTTGTAACCCCTTACCCCTCTGGTAAACTTCGTGTCCTGTATCTCCGCCGGCGTGATCATCGAAAAACCTCCCATCAAACCAACGCGCTCCGATCTCCTCCCTCACGACTTACATGAGAAAGAGGAGGATTCTGATCAGTATCCGTTGCAATATGCCGATCAAGATAACCGTGACAAACAACGAAAAATCAAAGGGACCCATGCGAAATCTAGAAAGAAACGCTCGCACGGGACGAATCAAAGGCTCAGTCAATTGAATAAGGCCGTTGTACAGTCTCGCGAGGAATCCGAAACGGTTCGCGGTATACGGGTTCACAACCCAACTCAAAAGCGCGCGAATGATCAACATTCCGACGAGAAAATTTGCGAAAAAATTGATAGCGGATATCAAAATCCCCATAAAATCATACTCCTACAGCTTCCACGGATTGCCGTCTTCGCTTCCGAACGTAAGTCCTTTGTGTTCCGTGTTCGTGGATACGTCGACATTCTCCGGCAGGAATACGAAGATATTGTTCGCGATCTTCTGTACGTTGCCGTTGAGCGCGTACGTGGCTCCGCTGAGAAAGTCGAATATCTTTCGCGCCGTATCCGTCTCCATCTTCTCCAGATTGATGATTACGGGTTTTCTGGATTTCAAGCTGTCCACCAATTTGGGGCATTCGTCGAAGCTCTTTGGCTCGATGACGACGATCTTGAATTGGCTGGTAATAGCCTTTAA
>JAIRTJ010000134.1 GCA_031254995.1 Eubacteriales Family XIII. Incertae Sedis bacterium | reverse complement strand
AGACGGAGCGAAAGACAAACGAGACTGATATTCTCGTCGACTTAGATCTCGATGGCGATGGCCGGGCAGATATCGATACGGGCATAGGGTTTTTCGATCATATGCTGACGGCTTTTGCCGTGCACAGCGGGTTCGATGTTCGGATCGTCTGCAAGGGCGATTTGGAGGTGGACGGGCATCATACAGTCGAGGATACGGGCATAGCGATGGGTCGCGCTTTCGCGACGGCTGTCGGCGACAAGATCGACATCGCGCGATACGGCAGTTTCGCGTTGCCGATGGACGAGTCTTTGGCCGTGTGCGCGCTGGACGTCGGAGGTCGAGCGTATACGGTATTCGACGCGGATTTTCGCGCCGAGCGCATCGGCGATCTGGAGACCCAACTGATCCCGGAGTTTTTCAGGGCTTTCGCGACGAATGCCGCCGTGACCTTGCACCTGAACGCTCCATACGGCGAGAACGATCACCACAAGTGCGAGGCTCTGTTCAAGGCGTTTGCGCATGCTTTGCGCGTCGCGACGCGCATCGAGGGACGCGGAACGCTTTCCTCTAAGGGATGCATGTCATAGCCCCGAATTGCGCGCGGCGGGACGCAGGGCGGCGAAGCGAGAAAGGATTGAGATGATCGGCATAGCGGATTACGGGTCGGGCAATCTGTTCAATGTGAAGAACGCGTTGGATTTTCTCGGCTTTCAGAGCGAGATTTGCGCGGACGAGCGCGGATTGCGGGAAGCCGACAAGATCATTCTGCCGGGAGTGGGCGCGTTTCCGGACGCCATGCGCATGTTGCGGGCGAAGGGACTCGAACGCGTCATCTGCGAGGAAGCGCGCAGAAAGCCGCTGTTGGGCATATGTCTCGGCATGCAGATTCTGTTCGAGGTCGGGTATGAGTTCGAAAAGACCTCGGGTTTGGGCCTCATCGAGGGCTATGCGGATAAACTCGTCGCGCCGGGAATGAAGATTCCGCACATGGGATGGAACGATGTCGAGCTCGTTCATCCATGTCCCCTGACCGAGGGGACGAATGCCGGTGACATGGTTTACTTCGTTCACTCATACAAGGCGGTCACCGATGAGCGAAACGTCAATCTGTCCGCGTTTTACGGAGAATCCGTGCCCGCGTTGGTCTCTCGAGGCAATGTGTACGGGGCTCAGTTTCACCCGGAAAAGAGCGGGCGCGCAGGATTGAATATATTGCGAAATTTCGCGAAATTGTGACGAGCCGGCGGTGCGAAGCCATCGCTCTCCGGGTGAACGACCCGGGTGAGGATTCGGCTCGCAGGCCGCAGGACTTGGCTTAAACCGCGGGCGGCGCGGATGCAGGATACGGATCCTGCCGATAGGGGGGATCCGCACCGCCCGTTGAAATAAAGCGAGCGAAGGGAGATTTGCATGATCGTATTGCCGGCCATAGATTTGATCGACGGCGTTTGCGTGCGCCTGACGCGAGGCGATTACGCCGCGTCCGTCAAGGTTGCGGACGATCCGCAGGAGACTGCGGCGCGATTTAAAGAAGCGGGCGCGCAATGGTTGCACGCGGTGGATTTGGACGGGGCTGCGGCAGGATCGCCGCGAAACCGCGACGTCATCGTTCGCCTTGCTGAGACATCAGGACTGAATTTGGAGGTTGGCGGCGGCATACGGGATGAGGCGACGATAGAGGATTATTTGTCCCGCGGCGCGAAACGGGTGATTCTCGGATCCGTCGCGCTGAAAAATCCCGATTTTGTCGCGCGCGTCGTTCGCGAATACGGGGACGCGATCGCGGTGGGCATAGACTCCATGGACGGAAAGGTTCGCGCGGAGGGTTGGCTCGAGGGCAGCGAAGTGGAATTTTTGGATTTGGCGCGAAGGATGAGCGATATCGGCGTCGCCGTCATCATCTGTACCGATATCGCGCGAGACGGCGTGCTCGGCGGTCCGAATCTCGAACAGCTCGAGGCCGTCAATGCGGCGGTCTCCGCGAATGTCGTCGCAAGCGGCGGGATTCGGGATGTCGGCGACATCGAGGCTCTGACCTCCTTGAATTTGTACGGGGCAGTCTGCGGGAAGTCCCTTTACGCGGGCACGCTCGACCTTGCTGAAGCGATATCCGTCGCGCGGCGGTGAACGGAGAGAAAACATCTATGTTGGCAAAGAGAATTATACCGTGTCTGGACGTGCGGGACGGAAAAGTCGTCAAGGGCGTCAATTTCGTCGGGATCCGAGAGGTCGGCGATCCCGTTGAGTGCGCGATCGAATATGCGGAACAGGGAGCCGACGAAATCGTATTCTTGGATATCACGGCGACGCACGAAGGTCGCGGGATCATGGTCGATACCGTGCGGCGTACGGCGAAAAACGTCTTTGTGCCGCTCACGGTGGGCGGGGGCATTCGCACGACGGACGACTTTCGCGAATTGCTCATGGCCGGGGCGGACAAGGTATCCGTGAATTCGGCTGCCGTGCACAATCCGTCGCTGATCTCCGAAGCTGCTCGCAGATTTGGCAGTCAATGCGTCGTTCTCGCCATAGACGCGAAGAAGACGACAACCGTGACGGAAGAGGACGATCCCTTGTGCGGACGGAGTCGTTACAATGTTTTTACGGAGGGCGGTCGCAGGGATTCCGGACTTGATGCGGCGCGTTGGGCGAAGAAAGGGGAAAGTCTCGGCGCGGGTGAAATTCTTTTGACATCAATGGATGCCGACGGCACAAAGGCCGGTTTCGACACGGAGATGTTGAATGCCGTATGCGAGGCCGTACATATCCCCGTCATCGCTTCGGGCGGAGGAGGGGATCTTGCATCCTTCGCGAGATTGTTCCTCGAGACGAAAGCCGACGCGGCGCTTGCGGCCTCGGTTTTTCATTACGGGGAGTACACGGTGGACGACATCAAGGAAACGCTCGCGGAGAGCGGAATACCGGCGCGGCGTCTCTTGCGGGACTCCGTGCGCGAGAGGGCGTGAATTATGGACGAAAATCGCTATTTTCAAAAATCGAAGCTCATACCGGCGATCGTGCGCGATGATCGCACGGGCGATGTGCTGATGTTGGCGTACATGAATGCGGAAAGCCTCCGTCGGACGATGGATACAGGCTATACATGGTTTTACAGCCGGTCGCGCAACGCGCTGTGGCACAAGGGCGAGACCTCCGGCCACGTGCAACGGGTGATCTCGATCGTACCCGATTGCGACGATGATACCCTGCTCATAAGCGTGGAACAGACCGGCGCGGCCTGTCATACGGGTCATCGCACTTGTTTTTACAAAGCGCCGATTTTCGAATCGACACCGAGCTCGGAATAATGACTTTGGCGAAATCTGCAAATTGAAGGATCGAAGGAACGGACAGCGAGAGGCGGAACATATGCGCGACACGATAAACGAACTGTATGAACTCATAACGGAGAGGAAGACGGACGCGAACGAACGTTCTTATACGGCCTATCTCTTTCGCGAGGGCCTCGACAAGATATTGAAGAAGTGCGGAGAGGAGTGCAGCGAGGTGATCATCGCCGCGAAATCGCTTCAGGCCGAGACGCGAAGGGGCGACTCACCCGAAGCGGACGTCTCTGGGAAATCGTCGTTCGCCGTTCGCGAAAAAACCGTCGAGTTCGAAAATGAAATCTGCGATCTGATCTATCATCTGCTCGTGTTGATGGCGGATCTTGGGATACCGCTCTCGAGCATAGAATCCATTCTACGGGAAAGATTTTCAAAAACAGGGAATTTAAAGGAATTCAAAACGACGGATAAAAACAGTTGACGGCGCGTGGCCGGGCGACGGCCGCAGATGACTGTCACGGTTCTTCATGATTCGCGAATTAACAGGAGCGCTCTTGCTTTTCTTCTTGAAACGTGTTTAAATTTCAGTGAATAGAAAAGAGATAGATAAAGAAGAAAAAGAAGAGAGGCACAAAAGAATGGATGATCGAACGCGAGAACAAATCGAGGAATTGAAGAACAAAAAAGGCTATATATGCGACATGGACGGCGTGATTTATCACGGCAACGTCCTGTTGCCCGGCGCGAAAGAATTCGTGGAATGGCTCATGGACGGCGGCAAGGAATTCCTGTTTTTGACCAACGCCAGCGAGCGTTCCCCGTTGGAACTCAAACAGAAGTTGAATCGATTGGGCGTTGACGTGCCGGAGGAAAATTTTTATACGAGCGCATTGGCGACCGCGAAATTTCTCGCGAATCAGTCACCGGGTTGCACGGCCTACGTCATCGGCGCGCCGGGATTGCAAAACGCATTGTACAGCGTAGGTATCGCCCCTAATGACGTAAATCCGGACTATGTGGTGGTCGGCGAGACGCAGACCTACACCTATGATCGCATACTGCGCGCGACCGCCCATGTCATGAACGGCGCTCGTCTGATCGGCACGAATCCGGATATCACCGGACCGACGGAGGACGGCATCATTCCCGCGTGCAAAGCGCTCGTGGCTCCAATCGAGATCGCGACGGGTCGAAGCGCTTATTTCATCGGCAAGCCGAATCCGCTCATGATGCGCACGGGCTTGCGCATGTTGGGCGTCCATTCGGACGAGGCCGTAATGATCGGCGACCGCATGGATACCGACATCATCGCGGGAATAGAAACCGGCATCGACACGGTGTTGGTTCTGTCCGGCGTCACGCGCCGGAGCGATATCAAGAAATTTCCCTATCGACCCAAATACGTATTGCAAGGCGTCGGCGACATCGCGGATTACGAGGCTCCGGAGGCAGGAGAATCGCAACCGTCGGAATAGGGATCCGTGCGTTCGTTACGGCGACGAGTCGATATTTCGTATGCTGACTTCTCCGGAACGCAGACGTTCTCGTCGCCCGTTCTCGTACTCGACCAAAAGACTGCCGTCGTCGCCGATCTCCAAGGCGTCGGCCATTTCCGTTCGTTCGTTTCGCGCGACGAAGATCGGTTTCCCCAGGATCAAAGACCGAGCGCGATAGTCGTCGAGAATACTTTTTTTGTCCGCATCCGCCGCACAGCGGGAAAATATATTTTCGATGAGGATGTCGATGAAATCTGCTCTTTCGCGGTCATTCATATCGATCGAGCCGGCGACGGCGCGCAGTTCGTCGGGAAAATCAGTCTCCGGCACGTTGATGTTTACGCCTATGCCGATGACGATCGCCTCGATCTTTCCGCTTTTCGCGTCGGAAACCGCTTCGGCGAGAATACCGCAGACTTTTTTGCCGCCCTCAAAAATATCGTTGACCCATTTGATTTTCGGGCGCAAAACGTTCCCGCGTGCGATTTCCATCGCCTCGCATACAGCGGTCGCGGCGGCGATTGTCGCGAACAAACCTCGTTTCGGATCGGTGTCCGGGCGCAGGATGAAGCTGATGTAGAGGCTGTTCGCCGCAGGGGAAAAGAATCGTCTGCCGCGTCTGCCGCGCCCTGCTGTCTGTTCGTCCGCGACGACGACCGTTCCGAACGGGATAGCGCCCGGAGGCGCGGCGGCGATGAGTCGCTTGGCTTCGTCGTTCGTGGAGTCGACGGAACGATGAAAAGCGATCGACGCGCGCGAGCCGCCCCGTGTCGTTCGAGTATTGTCCAATGAAATTTCTATGCGACTCCTCCTTTATAGCTTCGAGCGATGACCTATCGAACGCGCCGGCGTTTGTTTTCCTTCTATTGATCGCTTCGAACACAATTTTAACACAGGAATTCCGTCCGATGTCAAGGGAAGTCGATTTTTATTCCCGCACCGATTGCGAACGCCCGGATATGTGTGTTTGACCCATTTCAAAAAAGTTTGCAACCGCAACGGTTTTGCATACAAAAATCAAAAAAATTCCGCAAAAAAACCCGAAAAGTGCTTGCATCCCGGTTTTCTCTGCTATATAATAAACGGGCTTGCGAAAAATCGCGAGCGGTTTGTTCTGTCGGCAATCGACGCGATGCGCGGAAAATGAGCGGCGGAACGAGATGTTCGACAGGAGGTTGCCGACAGCGCCGTCGGGGAATTTCTGCCGAAAGATCCCTCAACGAAGGGAAAAAGGGATTTTCATGATCTCACCCCTCGCGCCTGAGAGGCGCTAACGCGCGAAAGATGTTTAATGCAGGAGGAAAAGATGGCGGAACAGCAGAAGATCAGAATCAGACTGAAGGCCTACGAGCCGGAGATTTTGGACTAGGCGGCGGCGGATATCGTGGAGACCGCAAAAAAGAACGGTGCGCAGGTTTCGGGTCCCATCCCTCTCCCCACGGAGAAGGAAATCGTGACCATATTGCGTGCGGTTCACAAGTACAAGGATAGCAGAGAGCAGTTT
>JAIRTJ010000124.1 GCA_031254995.1 Eubacteriales Family XIII. Incertae Sedis bacterium | reverse complement strand
CGGGTATGCGCATGGAACAATAGGACTCCAAGTCCAAAAGCAGTTGAACCGCGCCGATCGAATCCAAAAGACCCTCCGAAAACAGATCTGTATCGATATTTTTTCGCACTTCGTCCGTTCCGGTAATTTCCTCCAAAATGTCCAATATTTTTTCTCTCATATCCATATAATCCCCCACTCCTTCTTCCGTCGTCCGACCTTTCTCAAACAGATCGAATCCGGAATCTGCGATTGCGGCGAAACGCGTTCGCCTGCCGATCAAAAGCCTGCCGCCGTCTCGATGAACCCGGAAAAGATCAGGAATCCAAAGCACGCGACGTGAAATGTGAGCGCAATCGCAACCGCGTTCGTCAAACGATTTTGCGGAATGCGCGCGCGATGTTTCTTCTTAAAGCGCAGCCACGCGTCGTTGACGCACATGGCAATTGCGTGAAAAAGTCCGTAAGCGATATAGTATCGCGTCAATCCGTGCCAGGCGCCCATGAGCATGAAGAGCGCGAAATACGCGATATTCGACGCGAGGACGCGACTCTTGCAGACCTTTTTGCGCATCAACAACATGAGAAGCCGCATATACACGTAGTCCCGAAACCAGAATGAAAGGCTCATATGCCAACGATTCCAGAAATCTTTCATGTTTCGGCTCAAAAACGGTTTATTGAAATTAGGCGGAATATCGAATCCGAGGATGCGGCTAACGCCCACCGCGAATTGCGTGTACCCCGCGAAATCGAAAAACAGATAAAGGCTGTAGACGTACATGTACATGAGAGACCCCAAGAATACATTGCCTTCCGTCAGCGCATAATCCTCAACGATGGGCAACAATTCGCCGCCCAACAGGCGTCCCAATATATGATTATATAAAAACCCGAGAAAAATGCTGTGTATGCCCTTTTCCAAAAGCTCCGCATAGCAGCCCGGCTCAAGCCGCGCCTCCGCTTCCGCATCGAAACGGCGATAACGATCGATCGGGCCGGCAGAAATAACCGGAAAAAATAGAAGAAATCGGATATAGCGCACCGGACCGCAATGCTTGATCAGACCGTCTCTCATCTCGATGATCACCTGCACGGATTTAAACGTCAGATATGAAATACCGAGGAAGCCGATTGCGGAAAGCTTTGCGAAGGCGATCCCTGACAGCTTGAACGCGATCAAAGGCGAGAGCGAAAGCGCGACCGCGAGAATGAAGACCTCCGTGCGGTTTCTTCTCCGCCTGTACAGCAAATATCCCTGCGAAAGCGCGACTTGGAAGATCGCGAAAAAGATCAGCGCGATGCCTTGTCGAGCGTTTGCGCCGCCGAAGCTCATCAACAGAAAGTACAGGGAAAGCAGATATCTGTACCAATTCGCGCGCTTGCCTGCCAACGACAACGCGACGAGAGGCGCAGCCGCGATACCGAAAATAACGAAATATACAGGGTTCTCATACGGAGCCATGCAGACCATCGATTTTGATCTCCTTATAATATCATGAACAAACCGGACTCGGAACAGACCGAGGCCAACGGGCTCGGAGAACGACGTTCAAATACGAAACGCAGAAACCCGTTCGCGAAATGCGTCGGGTTTAAAAGCGGCAATCAAAACTCGTTATAAATAAAAGTCGCATCGCCTACATGATTGTAATGGTACATGTAGATCAAAACCAAAAGAATAACGGAATAAAACGCTGATTTCGCGATTATGATCTTCGCCGAGCGAAATTTTTTGTTCATTAAAACCTTTACCTAATTGTCAATTTTTATTTCAAAAGCGCCGCCGCGCGAATTTCGAACGCGCAACGCACTGCGAAAAAATCCGATGAATGTTTCAGCAATTGCTGAGTTCATTGTAACATGGGCAAAACGGTCGCGTCAATTGTATTTCATCCGCGAAAATGATAATATAGTAGTGTTCGTCGCCGCGCGATCGGAGAAGGTCGATCTCGCGAAATGCGGTTTAATAGGTGCGAAAATGTCGAGCTCGCTTAAACGAAATCTGTTGACCCTCGGGATCATCGTATGCGTGATCGTATTCGCACTGTCCGCTTATATCGTCGTGAGCTACATATCGGAGGGCAAAAAATCCGAGGCGGAGTTTGAGGAACTGCGAAAACTCCCCGAGGTCAAAGCGGAGGAATCCGCCGACAAATACGAGGATATTGCGGAAAAATATCGCATTCTCCTCAAGAGGAACGCTGATTTTGTCGGATGGCTTCGCGTATACGACACGGACATAGACTATCCCGTCATGCAGACGCCTAGGGAGCAGGAGTACTACCTCCACAGGAATTTCGATAAGGAGTACAGCAGGGCGGGGACGCTCTTTGCCGCGGCGGGCGGCGACATCGGGAGGCCGAGCGACGTTATCATCGTATACGGGCATAAGATGAAGAACGGCTCAATGTTCGGGAAATTATCGAAGGTGTCCGACCCGGATTTTTACGAGGGGCATCGCTTCATTCGCTTTGACACGCTGAATGAACGGCGCAGTTATCTGATATTCTGCGTTTACAAGACGGCGGTGAATACGGGGGAGGCTTCGGAATACAGATACTACGATCGCGTCGATTTCGAG
Source organism: Eubacteriales Family XIII. Incertae Sedis bacterium (assembly GCA_031254995.1). Classification (GTDB taxonomy): domain Bacteria; phylum Bacillota; class Clostridia; order Peptostreptococcales; family Anaerovoracaceae; genus JAISGB01. The sequence goes on along the minus strand of JAIRTJ010000124.1, from coordinate 1,909 downwards.
GATGAAGCGGCGTTTGACGACTTCATCGCGGAAGCGGAAAGGCGACAATACTTCGACACGGGCGTCCGGGCGACTTACGGCGACGAAATCCTGCTGCTTTCCACCTGCGAAGGCGCCGGCGACAACGGCAGACTCGTCGCAATGGCGAAGCGCATCCCGAACGAGGAAGCGCCGGAGTATCCGAAACAATCGTAATCGTCGCGCGACGAAAGGACAGAGGATAGGATTGCATGAATATATTGGTAACAAATGACGACGGCATTCTCGCCCAAGGCATACGCGAACTCGCGGACGCGCTCAGCGAAATCGCGGACATCTACGTCTGCGCTCCGCATACGCAACGCAGCGGCAGCGGTCACGCCATCACGATAGAGCGCGCGGTCACGGCGCAGCGAACGACGTTTCCAAAAGCGCGGGGCGCCATCCGATTGGAGGGAACGCCGGCTGACTGCGTCAAGATGGGGCTGGAGATATTCAGCGACGAGGGCGTCGTAATCGACAAGGTGTTTTCGGGAATCAACCACGGCGCGAACATGGGGACGGATACGCTGTACTCGGGAACGGTGTCCGCGGCTCTGGAAGGCTCTCTGTGCGGGTTGCCGTCCGCCGCGGTGTCCATCGACGCGAGAAATCCCTTGCAGTTTGACACGGCTCGAGAATTGGCCGTCAAAGTCGCCAAGACGGATTTTTCCGCGCTCGACGAAAAGGCGGTCATAAACATCAATGTCCCGAACCTGCCCAAAGACGAGATACGAGGCGTCAAGGTGACAGGCCTCGGCCTGCGCGAATACAATGAGCGCTACGAAAAGATCATCGCAGAGGATGGAACCGTCGGATACAGGTATTCCGGCTATCCCGTGTATTACGAGGATCTGGGAAAAGACGCGAACGACGTGGGCGCGGCGCAGGCGGGCTACGCGACCATCACGCCGCTCCGTTTCGATCTCACGAACTATGACCTGATCGACAAGCTGAGGGCCTGCGGATTCGCGGACTGAACGCCGTCGCAAAAAATGTGTTTCGGCGCGACAATTCGCTCGCCGCGCCGACGGAACGGAGGAAACCATGAAGCAAGCGGTGAAATGCAACGCGAAGGACGCCGTATTGATCGTCGTCGATATCCAGGAAAAACTTCTCCCTCACATCGACGCCGGGCACGAGCTCATAAAATCCTGCGAAACGCTCATCAAAGGTTGCCGTATCTCGGACGTTCCGATCATATGCACCCAACAATACACGAAGGGCCTCGGGCAAACGATACCTTCCATTGTCGAGGCCATCTCAATCGCGCCGGGAAGCCCGACGGAAAACACTCTCGAGCGCCGAACTTCCCCTGAATTCTCGTTCATCGAAAAGACGAGTTTCAGCGTCATGGGCGAGCCGGAATTTCGAAAGAGCTTAAACGATGTCGGACGCCGACAGATCATCCTCTGCGGCATTGAGGCACACGTCTGCGTCCTTCAATCCGCATTGGATTTCCTGAATGAGGACTTTGCCGTTTTTCTCATAAGCGACGCGGTTTCGTCGAGACGCGCCCGGGATCGCTCGGACGCGTTGAGCCGCGCGGTAAACTCGGGGGCGATCTCCGCGACCGCAGAAACCGTTTTGTTTGAGCTTACGGAGGATGCAAAGCATCCTGCGTTTAAAGAAATTTCTAAATTAGTTAAATAACGAGAGGCGCGCATGTACATTTTTGAAAATCGCATCACCTTGGAAGATCGTCCGCTGTTGGAGGAATACCTCCAAGGCTTCGATTACAAGACGTCAGGACTGTCCTTTTCCTCGCTGTTCATGTGGCGAAACATCAACCAATTCAGTTGGCGCATCTTCGGCGACTATCTGTGCATCGCGGCTGCGGACAACCTCGAACCGACGCCGGGCATGAGCTTCATGTTCCCGCCGCTCACGA
>JAIRTJ010000041.1 GCA_031254995.1 Eubacteriales Family XIII. Incertae Sedis bacterium | reverse complement strand
CGTTGCGTCGCGATCTTGGGACATCGAGCCGCGCCATGATTATTATACGTTTATTCGCGCGGAAATGCAAACAACAGAGGCCCTTTGCTGAATGGGAATTTCCCTCGAAACGTGATATACTTGGATGGAAGCGAAGGTTCGGGAAGGAGCGGAATTCTTATATGAAAAAGCGTTCGGTTTCGGTTGCGTTGTGCGCGACGGTCGTCATTTGGTGCGCGAGCGGGATTGCTTACGGCGCCGGAGGTTTTGGAGGCGCGCGGAACGAATACGATTATTCGAACGGAAACGGCGTCGAGACCGGCTATTACGACGAATACGGCTACGCGCGGTCCGACGATGACGATCGCGACTCAGGGAGCCTTTTTTGGCGCGCGTCGGGCATCGTATTCATGCTCATCGTCGCGGCGGTGTCCCGCATTAGGCGGAAAAATGAGGATAAATCGAGAAAATATACCGAATACGAAGAACAGGCGTCATTCGATAAGAACGAGGGCGAAAAAGAATACAACAGGACCGCCGGCAACGTGAGCGGCGTCATGAGCGAATTCGAGGTCGTTTCCGCGATCAAAAAGACGGATCCGGATTTCGATGGCGATCAATTCGAGGCGTGGGCGCAGGATCTTTTTTTAGCGCTAAACGCAGCTTGGACGGAGCGCAATTGGTCCAAGATCAGGATCTTCGAATCGAACAATCTGTATCGGGAACACGAGGCGATGTTGAAGGAGTTCAGGGAAAGCGGTCGCATCAACGTGATCGACGAAATATCGGTGGAAAACGTCGTCCTGCGATGGTTTGAACGGGACGAGGATTATGAATATCTGGAGGTTTTGTTGCGCGTGCAAATGCTCGACTATGTCGTCGACGAGGCGACGATGGAAACGATTTCAGGAGACAGGAATAAGATCTGTCACAGATGGTACGATCTTCGCTTCATGCGTACGCGCGGCAGCAAGACGCAGCGAAACCTCGGGGAGATCGGCGTCGCGAACTGCCCGAATTGCGGCGCGCCCATGCAGATGACGGCGACGGGGCTGTGCGAGTATTGCAAGTCGTTGGTCACGTCGGGCGAGTACAATTGGGTGCTTATTTCATATAAGGGACGTCATTTGAATTAGCTTTGCGCGATAGGACGAGCAATGATGTCGCGATAGGCAAGGAGGAATTTATGGGACTTATGAAGGCCGGAAGGGGCGCGGTCAATTCCGCTCTCGCGGATCAATGGTTGGAACTGATTTCCGCGGACAGCCTGGGAGGAGGAATCCTCATACAGCGCGGACGCGCGCGATCTAAGCAGTCGACGCGGGCCGGAGAGTCGTCGAACACGAAGGGCAGCGCGGATGTGATCACGAGGGGAACGAAGCTCATCGTCGCGGACGGACAGGCTTTGCTCATCGTCGAAAACGGCGCAATCGTCGATTTCACGACGGAACCCGGCGAATATATCTTCGATTCGTCCTCGGAACCGTCCATGTTCCTCGGGAAGTTCGGGGAGAGTCTTGTCGATACGTTCCGAACGGCAGGCAAGAGGTTTGCTTACGGCGGCGACACCGCGAACAAGCAGGTCGCCTATTATGTGAACGTCAAGGAGATCGTCGGAAACAAATTCGGCTCCGCCCAACCCATGGCGTATGACGATCGCTATTACGGAACCGTGCTCTACATTCGATATTTCGGTGTTTACAGCTTCAAGATCATAGATCCGCTGAGGTTTTACGCGTCCATCGCGGGCAACGTGAGGGAGAGCTATACGGCGGGGGAACTCTCGGAGCAGAGCGATACCGAGTTTTATACGGCGTTGGATACATCGCTCGGCAAACTGGCTGTCGACGGCGTAAAGTTCAGTCAATTGACGTCCAAGCAGTCCGAGTTGGCGAACATCATGAGCGACGCGCTCGACGATGCGTGGCGTCATTTGCGCGGAATAGAGATCGTGCGCGTCGGTATCAACAAGATTACGCCTGACGACAAATCGAGGGAGCGTATCGAGCAATTCGATCGGTCGCGCATGATCGGCGAGAACGCCGCAGTCGCGCGCGGTCGCATCTTGGACGCGCAGGCGACGATGTTCGAAAATCTGGGCAATCGAGAGGACGGCGCGTCGGGCGCGGATATGATGGGCGCGATGGTCGGCATGATGGGCGTCAACATGATGAACCAACAGATGCAAAACGCGCAGGGAGGCGCAAATTTCGCGCAGGCGACGCAGGGCGGAATCGCGGCGTCGAATCCCGCGCAGAACCCGGACGCGTGGACTTGCTCGTGCGGGACAGAAAACGACGGGAAATTCTGCAAGGAATGCGGAAAACCCAAGCCCTGATATCGCCGCGGGCGATTGAATGCATCTGAGCAGCGAGGATTGCGACGAAGACGAATATGGTAAATATTGGAAATGACTGGGACTCTCTGCTCGGAGAGGAATTCGAGAAGGAATACTATCTTAAACTGCGCCGGTTTTTGAAGTCGGAGTACGCTCGGACGACGGTCTATCCCGACATGCACGATATATTCAATGCGTTGAAATTCACCCCATACGGGAAAGTCAAGGTCGTCATTCTCGGGCAGGATCCGTATCACGGACCGGGGCAGGCGCACGGACTCTGCTTTTCCGTAAAAAAGGGCGTGGGGAAACCTCCGTCCTTGGTCAATATCTTCAAGGAACTCTCGGACGAAACGGGCGTCGCGCAGCCGAAAGACGGCTATCTCGCGCCGTGGGCCGAGCGGGGCGTTTTGCTTTTGAATACCGTCCTCACGGTCAGACGCGGAGAGGCAAACAGTCACAAAGGAAAAGGTTGGGAGATCTTGACCGACCGAATCATAGAGCTGCTCAACGACAGAGGGGAGCCGATGGTTTTCCTGCTATGGGGCGCGAACGCCAAGTCAAAGGCTGCGCTCATCGGCAATCCTATCCACCTCGTTCTCACCGCGCCGCATCCGAGTCCTCTGTCGGCGCATTACGGCTTTTTCGGTT
>JAIRTJ010000039.1 GCA_031254995.1 Eubacteriales Family XIII. Incertae Sedis bacterium | reverse complement strand
GAGCGCGCCCGTGATATCGCTGCCTCCGCGCGAGAAGGTTTTAAGGCTGCCGTCCGGCATTGCGCCGTAAAATCCGGGTATGACGGCGCGCTCATGCCTCGCGAGCTCCGAAGCCAACGCCGCGTTCGTCTCCTCCGCGAGGAATGTTCCGTCCTCGGCGAAAAGCACCAAGCCCGCCGCATCCACGAAATCGAAACCGTAAAAGTCCGCGATCAATTGCGCGTTCAGAAATTCTCCGCAGCTCGCCGCGCGATCTGCGCTTGCACCCGCCGCAAGGTCGGCCGCCGCCTCTTCGAGCGCGGAGGAGATATCCGTATCGACGCCCAGTCCTTCTTTCAACTCCGTGAAACGCTTTTCAATGGCGGAAAATACCTCGGCTGCGTCGCTCTTCGCGCCGGTCGAAACGAGCTCTTGATATCTATAGAGGAGATCCGTAACTTTCTCATCCTCATCAGATCGCTTCCCGGGACCGGAAACGACCACGTATCGACGATCGGAGCAACTCAGAACGATGTTTTTTGTCTTACGGATTTGCGCCGCGTCCGCAACGGACGAGCCCCCGAACTTTACTGCGATGACACCCATTTTTTTCTCTCCCGAAATACGAATGGTGATGTTATAATAGTGATAATGCTATAATATTATACTCCGCGAAGGATAAACAATCAATGGTGCGAAACCGGGCAGAAGGAGGATTCCTATTATGAAAACAGTGAACATCGCCATCATGGGGTTCGGGAACATCGGCGTCGGGACTTATCGGGGACTTGAGATCAACCATGACGCCATCGCGGCGAAGACGGGTCTGGATTTGAAGGTCGCCAAAATCATCGAGTTGGACATCGACCGCCCGCGCGAGGCGAACCCCGATCGCGCGCTTTTCACGACGGATCGCTTTGAAGCGTTTCGGGATCCTTCGATCGACATCGTTGCGGAATTGATCGGCGGCATAGAGCCGGCGACGACTTTCATGTCGGAAGCGATGAAACACGGAAAACACGTCGTGACCGCGAACAAGGCCGCGCTCGCGGCGAATTACGAACGTCTGACCGGCGAAGCTGAGGAGGCGGGCGTCCTGTTTCGCTTCGAAGCCGCCGTCGGCGGCGGCATCCCGGTGATCAACGCGATCGAGACTTCGCTTCGCTCAAACCAAATCGACGAGGTCACGGGCATTTTAAACGGAACGACGAATTTCATCCTCACGCAGATGACGCGAGCCGGTCGCTCATACGCGGACGTACTCAAGGAAGCGCAGGAAAAAGGCTTCGCGGAGGCCGATCCGACCGCAGATGTGGAAGGCATCGACGCTGCGAACAAGCTGTCAATCCTCATCTCCCTCTGTTTCGGGGATCGCGTAAAGGTCGAAGAAATCCCGACCATCGGCATCTCGGGCGTGACGCCCGATGATATCGCGCAGGCGAAAGCGGAAAACAAGGTCGTCAAGCTGTTGGCTCACGCCGCCAAGGAAGACGGCGAGATCATCTGTTCCGTCGCGCCCGCTCGAATCGACGCGAATCATCCGCTTGCGGGCGTGAGCGACGAATTCAACGCGATCTATCTCAAGGGCAATATACTCGGCGAAACGATGTTTTACGGCAAGGGCGCGGGTCCGCTGCCTACGGGCGGCGCGATCATCGGCGACATCATCGACATCGCGACGCGCACGAAATGAGCGCGGAGGCGCGAAAATTCTTCACGGGATACGCGGTCGAAATCGTCCCTATCTCGATGATCCCGCGCGCTTTTCCGCAGCTGCGAGCTTGACGCACAGGCAGAATATCGGCATGATGGTTTCGAGCTCCGCAAGCGTCGGGCAGGTCGGCGCGATGCGTATGTTGCGATCTTTGGGATCTTTGCCGCAGGGCCATGTGGCTCCGGCCGGAGTCAGCTTTACGCCCGCTTCCTTCGCTAGGCGCACGACGCGTTTGGCGCAACCGTCGGGTACATTGAGAGACAGAAAGTATCCGCCCTTGGGCTTTTTGTACGTCACGATGTCCGTACCCTCAAACGCCTTATCAAGCGAGTCGATGACGAGTTCGAAACGCGGTCTCAGCAACTTCGCGATGTCTTTCATATGTTTTTTGATATTCTCAGCCTTGCCGTCGAAGAATTTTACGGTGCGCAACTGCGTGATCTTGTCGTAGCCGATGGTCTGTCTGCCGATATGCGTCAGCATATCACGCGTGTTTGCGGGCGAGGATGCCACGAGACCGACACCGCCTCCCGGAAAATTGATCTTTGAGGTGGAAAAATAATAAAACACTCGATCCGGGTTTCCGGCGCTTTCGGAAAGCGCGAATACGTCCGCGACGCGGTGTTCGTCGAAGATATGATGCACACCGTAAGCGTTGTCCCAGAAGATGCGAAAATGCGGATCCGCCGTCTTCATTGACGCGAGACGGCTCACGGTCTCGTCGGAATAGACGACGCCTTCGGGATTCGAGTAGAGGGGTATGCACCAAATCGCCTTTACGCGAGCATCCTCCGCGGCTAACCGTTCGACTGCATCCATATCAGGTCCGTCGTCCGTCATCGGAACGGGAATCATCTCGACGCCGAAGTCCTCGGTCACCGCAAAATGCCTGTCGTATCCCGGCACGGGACACAGTATTTTCGCCCCGTCCTCCTTTGACCACGGCGTCGAGCCGTTTATTCCGAAGGTTTGAAGCATAAAAAACACATTGTACATGTGGGAAAGGCTGCTGTTGTTTCCTAGTATCATGTAATCCGCCGGCACGCCGAGCAAATCCGAAAGCATGCGGCGACATTCCGAAAGCCCTGTCGCAACACCGTAATTGCGAATATCCGTCCCGTCCTCGGACAGATAAGTATCCAATTCTCCGAGAAAATCGTTCGACAGATCCAATACGTCGGTCGGCGGCTTGCCGCGCGAAAGATCGAGATCCGGCCCTCTCTCCTTGAGTTCTGCGTATCTTCTTTGCAAATCGCTTAATTCGTCCATCCTTGCCTCCTTCTGTCTTTAAGGATTTTTCCGCTATCACATTATACTCTATTTTTCGCGCTTGCGTAAGCATAACGAACCTCAACGATTTCGAGACATTCGTTCCGGGGGAACGCCGGGGAACGCGCACGATGCGTTTATGCGCGACGGCTACCTATTTCCCCGAGGAAGCGCTATAATAGAAAAATGCGAGCGATACCATTTTCAAAATATCATGGTTGCGGCAATGATTTTATTATTGTCGATGCGGCGGAGGTCGATAACGCGGACGACGACGCGGTTTGCGCGCGTCTGGCGGAAGCGATCTGCGACAGGCATATCGGAGTAGGAGCCGACGGTCTTATTATTGCGAAGCGGCGTCCGTTGGAAATGGTGATCCAAAACAGCGACGGAAGTCGCGCGCCCATGTGCGGTAACGGCATAAGGTGCTTCGCGCATTATTGTCGCGATGAAGGGATCCTATCGCGAGGCGAAGAGACGCACATCGTAAAAACTCAGGCGGGCGACATGCGCGTGAGGATTCTTCGCGAGGAGCCGTTCCGAACCGAAATCAATATGGGAAAGCCCGATTTTTCCCTTGAGCGGCTGGGGATATCCGAGGAGTCGGCAAAGGCGTTTCCTAAAAGCGATGACGAGGAAACCTCGCCGAATTCCGCCGTAAACGACGCTTTGCGGGATATTGCGCGAAATTCAAAGGGGCGTTTTCTGCAAAAAATCGTTGAAGCGGGCGGCAAAACCGCGAGGGTGAGCTGCGTATTCATGGGAACGATCCATACCGTCGTGCGGTTGCCGGCGAACGAATCGCCGAACGCGGAGATGATTGGTTTCGCGAAAACCTTGTCGGAACACCCGCTCTTTCGCGAAAAGACCAACGTTGACCTCGTTCGCGCGATCGACGCGGGAACCGTCGAGATCACGACTTGGGAACGGGGCGCGGGACTGACCGCGGCCTGCGGTACGGGCGCGGGCGCCGTTGCGGTCGTCGGCGCTTTGGAAGGTTGGCTGAATCCGGAGACGACGTTCATTCTTCCTTACGGCGCGTTGTGCGTTCGAATCGAAAACGATGGCGACGTATATATGTCAGGGCCTTCCGTTCGCGTTGCGAAAGGCGTGTACGAATGGACGCAGCGGGCAATCGTTGCCTATTGACGAATAAGCGAATCACGGGACGCCGCGCGGGGATTTCGCCGGGGAAAGGAGCGCAGAGTGGAAGCGCAGGAAATCATACAATTGATCAGCGAATCGAAGAAGAAGACGCCGGTCAAGGTCTATCTGAAAGCCGGCAAGGAGATTCCCTTTGAGGGATGTCGCGTTTTTGGCGCTGCGGACAAGATCGTATTCGGCGATTGGGCGGATATCGCTCCCGTTTTGGAGAAAAACGCCGAGGTTATCGAGGATGTCGTAATAGAAAATCACATGCGTAATTCTGCGATTCCTTTGATGGATTTGAAGGGCGCGAACGCGCGCATCGAGCCGGGCGCCATCATACGCGAGGGAGTTTCCATAGGAGACAACGCCGTCGTGATGATGGGCGCGATCATCAATATCGGCGCGACGATCGGAAAAGGTTCCATGATCGATATGGGCGCGATACTCGGCGGACGCGCGACCGTGGGCGACAATTGTCATATCGGTGCTGGAGCGGTGTTGGCCGGCGTAATAGAGCCGCCCAACGCGAAGCCGGCAGAAGTGGAAGACGACGTTTTGATCGGCGCGAACGCCGTTGTGTTGGAGGGCGTGCGCATCGGAAAGGGCGCTGTCATAGCGGCCGGAGCCGTCGTGATCGATGACATCCCGCCGAACGCCGTCGCGGCGGGCATACCTGCGAAGGTCATAAAAAATCGCGAGGACACGGCAAAGGAAAAGATCGGGATCGTAGACGCGTTGCGCAAACTGTGACGAAGGGGGGCTTTTAATCTATGCGATATGTGAGCACAAGGGGAGACCTTGAGGAAAAGAGAAGTGCGCAGGCAATCATAAAGGGATTGGCTCCGGACAAGGGCTTGTATGTCCCGACGAAAATGCCTAAGCTCCAAATGGAGTTCGAGCATATGAGCGGCGCGGCGTACAATGAGATCGCATTTCGGATTATGCGTGAATTTCTGTCCGATTTTGAGGAAGAAGAATTGCGCAGATGCACGGACGGAGCTTACGACGAGAAATTCGACACGCCGAAAATCGCACCGCTCGTCGCGACGAAAAACGCGTTCTTTTTGGAGCTTTATCACGGCAGAACGGCGGCATTTAAGGATATGGCCTTGTCTATTCTTCCTTATTTGTTAACATATTCCGTTCGCAAAGAGAAGGAAGATAAGAAGGTCGTCATTCTCACCGCGACCTCCGGAGATACAGGGAAAGCCGCGCTGGAGGGTTTTTCCGACGTTTCGGGCACGGAGATATTCGTGTTCTATCCCGTCGACGGCGTAAGCGAGATACAGAAACGACAGATGGTGACGCAGCGCGGCGCAAATACGCATGTCTTCGCGATCAAGGGAAATTTCGACGACGCGCAGGCCGGCGTCAAAGCGATCTTCAACGATGAAGCGTTTGCAACTCGACTCGCCGCCGAGGATTACAAGCTGTCGTCGGCCAATTCCATCAACATCGGGCGCTTGATACCGCAGATCGCTTACTATTTTTACGCGTATATTCAGCTGATCGACAGCGGAAAAATCGTCTCGGGAGATGAAATCAACATCTCCGTCCCGACGGGAAATTTCGGGAATATTCTCGCCGCTTTTTACGCGAAAGAGATGGGACTCCCCGTTAAAACCCTGATCTGCGCGTCGAACGAGAATCGTGTGCTTGCCGATTTCATAAACAGCGGCGTCTACGACGCGAACAGAATATTTTATCTGACCAGTTCGCCCTCTATGGATATATTGGTTTCCGGCAATCTGGAAAGGCTTTTGTGGCATCTTTCCGGTGAAAATTCCTGGGAAATCGCCCGTTGCATGACGGAGTTGGAAACGACGGGCAAATATACCGTAAGCGACAAAATCAAAGACGGTATGAGCTGTTTTTACGGCGGATTCGCAAATATGGACAAGGCGCACGCGGCGATCCGCGCGCTGTGGGAGGGAGAGCAATACCTGATCGACACGCATACTGCGGTGGCCTACAGCGTCTATTCCGATTATCGCGAAAAGACCGGCGATGGGACGCCCACAGTCGTCGCTTCAACCGCAAGCGCCTACAAATTCGCTGATCGCGTGATCGAGTGTCTCGGCCTGCCCAAACCCGAGAACGAATTTGACGCCATCGACGCGCTGCGCGAGGCGACGGGGATACCGACGCCGGCGGGTTTGCGCGGACTCGGGGATAAGAAGATCATTCACGGCGATATAGTCGCGAAAAGCGAGATGGCGGACATAGTCGAACAAAGACTTTCTGCGTTGCGCGCGTCCGTGAACTAGCCGAAGCCCTCGCGCGACATTTACCGTCCCGCTGCCCGGAACCGGCATATCGAAATTTCAACGAATCAATCCGCTCGGAAAAAATGATCGGTGAAAATGGGCGGATTGATTTCTCAAACGAAATGTGGTAAATTTATATCCGACGCACACGGAGGAGTTGCGTAGTCCGGCCGAGCGCGCGTGATTGGAAATCACGTAATGGGGCAACTC
>JAIRTJ010000144.1 GCA_031254995.1 Eubacteriales Family XIII. Incertae Sedis bacterium | reverse complement strand
ATGGACAGCACGCGATCCCGCATGTCCTCGCCGGACAGCACCCTTCTCCTGTCGCTGTAGATGACCTCACGCTGCTTGTTCATGACGTTGTCGTATTGAAGCACGTACTTTCGAATGGAGAAATTGCGGCTCTCCACCTTTTTCTGCGCGTTTTCGATGGAACGGGTCAGCATTCCCGCTTCGATGGGTTGTCCCTCTTCCACGCCGAGTCGGCTGACGAGGCTCTGCATGCGCTCGCCGCCGAAGAGCCTCAGCAATTCATCCTCCATTGAAATGAAAAACTGCGTGGCGCCCGGATCGCCCTGCCGTCCGGAACGACCTCTGAGCTGATTGTCGATTCGCCGAGACTCGTGTCGTTCGGAACCGATGATGTACAGCCCGCCCAATTCGACGACCTTGCGCTGTTCGTCGGCCCGTTCGTCTTTGAACTTCTTGTACAATTCGTTGTATTCTTCGCGCGCTTTCAGCAACTCTTCCGTATCCAAGGGGACGAAACTCGACGCGTAGGAGATCGTTTCCTCGTCGTAACCGAGTCGCCGCATCTCCTTCTTTGCCTCGAAATCCGGATTTCCGCCCAGTATGATATCCGTACCTCGACCGGCCATGTTCGTGGCTATGGTCACGGCTCCGAACCTCCCCGCTTCCGCAACGATCTCCGCCTCGCGCTCATGTTGCTTCGCGTTCAACACATTATGCTTCACACCGCGCTTCTTCAGCATCGCGCTGATCAATTCGGACTTTTCGATGGAGATGGTGCCGACCAAGACCGGCTGCCCCAATTCATGCGCCTCGACGATGTTTCCCGCAATGGCCTCAAACTTTCCGCGCTCAGTGGAATAAATGGAATCGTCCAAATCTTCCCTTATTACGGGTTTATTTGTAGGAATAACAACAACATCCATATTGTAGATGTCGCGAAACTCGTCTTCCTCGGTCTTTGCCGTACCCGTCATTCCGGCCAATTTTTGATACATTCTGAAATAATTCTGGATCGTGACAGTCGCGAGCGTCCGCGATTCCTGCTTGACGCTCAAGCCCTCCTTCGCCTCAATGGCCTGATGCAACCCCTCGCTGTATCTGCGTCCGAACATCAACCTCCCCGTGAACTCGTCCACGATGATGATCTCGCCGTCCTTGACCACATAATCCACATCTCGTTTCATGAGATTGCGCGCCTTGAGCGCCTGCTGGACATGGTGGTTCAGCTCCATGTTTTCCGGATCGGAAAAATTGTCCACCTTGAAATACTTCTCCGTCTTCTCGATGCCTTCCTCAGTAAGAGAGACTGTTCTGTCCTTCTCGTCCGTCGTAAAATCGACGTCCGGTCGCAATCCGGAGACGTATTTGTCCGCGGATTTGTAGAGATCCGTGGACTTTTCCCCCTGTCCTGAGATGATGAGCGGCGTTCGCGCCTCGTCGATGAGAATGCTGTCCACCTCGTCGACGATGGCGAAATTCAGAGGCCGCTGCATGAGGTTTTCCTCATAGATCACCATATTGTCCCTGAGATAATCGAAACCGAATTCGTTGTTCGTGCCGTATGTGATGTCGGCTTCATATGAGGCCTTGCGTTCCTCCTGCGAGATCCCGTGGACGACGCAACCGACCTTGAGTCCGAGGAACGTGTATAGCTTCCCCATCCATTCCATGTCGCGCCTCGCCAGATAATCGTTGACGGTGACCACGTGGACGCCCTTCCCGGAAAGCGCGTTGAGATATGCCGCCAATGTCGCCACGAGGGTCTTGCCCTCGCCCGTCTTCATCTCGGCGATTCTTCCCTGATGCAGAGCGACTCCGCCGATAACCTGCACTTTGAAATGCTTCATGCCCAGACTTCGCTGCGCCGCCTCGCGACATACGGCGAACGCCTCCGGCAAAATATCGTCCAAATCCTCGCCGCCCGCCGCGCGCGCGCGGAATTCCTCGGTCTTTTGTCGCAACTGTTCATCGGAAAGGCTCTCGCATTCGGGTTCGAGAACCATTACCCTATCCGCGATTTTTTCTATTTTCCCGATTTCTTTTTTGTTTAAATCAGGCAATAGTTTTTCAAACAATCCCATCTCTCACTCGTCCTTTTTGCCCCTAACGGCCTTGCCGTTCGCTCGGCTTCCTCCGCATAACCTATTTGTTTATTATATCATACGGAGGCCTTTTTTTGGCGATGACGCGCGAATTGGCGGCAAGAATTCCGCCCGGCGCAAAAAAAATTTTAAAAAAACAAAAAAACCTCTTGACTCTCCACTCGGTGGACAGTCTACATTATAATCAAGAACCGTTACTCACATCCGGGCCGCGAGGCCGGGAGAAACGAAACAAGAGAAGTTCAAAGCAATGCGCATCGGTCTCCGCGGAACCGGAATGTGATACAGGAAACGGGAAGAGTTGCGAATGAAAAAAAACGCGTCTGTCATAGTATTTATGCGTCAAGCGGTCGCAACGACCGCCTAAGGCATATGAGTTCAGAGCAGGGCGTATATAGGTTGATGTCCTCTTTCGCTATGCGACGTTTACAGTTTAATCGATACGAAGGCCCTCCAAGCGAGGGCCTTCTTTGTCGCGCAAACAGAATACTCAAAATTCGCGGGATGAGATCCGAGCGATCGTCGAGCTCACGCCGACCGACCGCATCTGCGGATCATTGCTCACCGCTCCCATTTTTTACAATAACAGGCTCGGAAGCGTCCACCAATCTCACTTCTATCTTGAAATAGTACAAATCGCTTCGAGCCGCAATTGCGTAAAGCAGGCCGCCGCTGAACAGAATACCTCCCTCGGGTTTAAACCCGGAACGCTTGACAAAATCCCGCAACACCCTGATCGCCTCGCGGCGCTTGTCCGGATGATTTTCGTAGAGTATCTCCGCATATCTTCCCGCAGGCAAGGTCACTTCGTCGCGCGCGGATTTGAAGGGGCCGTCGAGGCCGAGTATCAAATCCTCGAAATCGTCGGCGACGCTTTCGGAATGAAAATCCCGAAAAAGAAACGCTATCCTGTCGTATTGATTTTCCGATTCCCTGAAGACCTTCCGCACCGACAGAATCACATCCTCCACGTCCTGAAATCCCGCGGGTCGCACAAACAGCTTGCGCTCCTCCTTCATGGTCAATCGAGGCAACCCGGGTTTCATGTACGCGCGAAACGCCACCGCCTTCAGTTTGTTGAGCAGGAAACTCTTTCGAGCCAAAAGCGCATCGATCTGACTGTTGATGTCCTTCGCCTGCTCGACGAGATACTGCTCCAACGTAAAATCCTCGTTTTGATGATTTATGTATTCCCGGATCTTCTTGAGCGGCATGCCCAAATCGCGTCCGAGACAACGAATGATGTCGAGAATGAAAATCTCTTCCAATGAGTAATAACGATAACTTGTTCTCTCGTCGATTTGATACGGACGAGCGAGATCTATCTTTTCATAATAACGTATCGTGCGAATCGGAATATCCAAGAGATCCGAAACCTGCCCGATAGTATAAAGTCTGCGACCATTGTCCGTTTTCATTTTTTGCACCTATCCGTATCGCGTTTCTCCGCGCGTCCGGACTTGACGCGTCTCGCCGAAACGATGATTCCGCGATACGCCTTTCCTGATTCTTGTATACAATTATACTATCGCGGATTGTGCGTTTCAAACAAAAGAAGCGATCTTTTTTAAAAAATTTTTCTACTTATGTTGAGATTATCGAGATCTTCAAAAAAATGCGCACACTCGTGAAAAAAAGGAACTGATGAATCGAATCCGCCTATGGTTTCGCAAAGACGAGACGATCCGGGCGCGTCACTCGTAAAGGCCCGGTTCGACGGGACCGTCTGTAATCAATATATCTCGCAATACCGATGCGGAACTGCCCTCGGCATTTGAAACGATCCACCGTATTTGATATGTGCCGGGCGACAGATCGCGCAAATCGCTCGAGATGACATCGCCCTCGCCATCGCGCACGATATTGTCCGATATCTCTTTTTCGGCGTCGCCCGATTCCGCAATGCTCCAACTGCGGATATCGACGTCCTTTTCATCTATCAACAGCTGCGCCTGCTGCGGATTGACATGGCCGCACGCGCAATCCTCGCTTTCAAGAATGATTTCGGCGACGGGTCGATATACGGAGGTCGTCTTTTGCTCGGGAATCAAAGGAGCGCTCGGGGTGTCGGACAGATTGAAAATGATCGCGCAAATCAAAGCGGCAACGCCCGCAACCGCGGAAAAAGACGCTATTTTCAAAGCGAAACTCCGGTTCCAACGCGGCTCGCCCTTGGAGGCGCTTGTCAGCTCTTTCGCGGCGAGATGCAGGCGTCCGTCCGTCGCGCAGGAAAACCGCTCCACGCTCTCAAACGGGAATCGCCGCGCGACATCCGCGGCGATGGCGTCCGCAATCGCAATGCCGCCGAGATATGTCTCAACGCCTTTCGCTTCCGATATTCTGTTTTCGATTTCTTTGCGAATCATCTTCTTTGCTTTCAAAATATTCGTGGAAACCGTTGAAATCGTTACGCCAAGGGCTTTTGCGATCTCCTTATAGCTCATCCCGTCGTAATAGTACATGATAACCGCCCTGCGGCGACTCTCGCTCAAACCGTTTATGATATTCGCCAACAAGATCGCTCGATCTTTTTCGTTAGCGACTTCCTCCGGACAAACGTCTTTGTCTTGATCCGAAAGCACGCCTCCGTACGAGTCAACGCGCGCTCGCTCGTCCAAAGCCTTTTCCTTATCATTGCGAGCATAGCACACATTCGCAATAATGCGGTGCATCCACGATGAAAACGCGTAAGGACTTCGAAGGCCGCGAATGCTCTTGTACATCTCGAGTACGACCTCTTGCGCCGCGTCTTCCGTATCCTGTTTGTTCACCAATAAACCGCGAACGTGATACAGAATACTCTTCGCAAATATGCGGTAAAGTTCCTCAAATGACGCTATGTCCCCCCGTTGCGCCTCGATCACCAACTTCGAGATGTCTTTATCTTTTACTGCATCTACTGTCATTAAAGTATGTCCCCTTTTAGAAATTACTGCCTCTCCGGTTATTATTGTCGATCCGCCGCCTTCGACAGACGCGACTATGTAAACTTTTACTTCGCATTTTACTTGTGTCCAAATAGTATTTAATATTTTCCCACATACAGTTCGTTTCGTCAATGGGCGATAAGTCGCCGGCAAACGGCCGGCAATGGGCGTCGCGTATTGAAAAACTGAAATTGCAAATCGTCAACCGACATGATACTATATTAGCGGTTACAGCTGAATCGTTCGCGCGCGGCGTGCGGATGCCTAGGCAAATTCGATACTCAAAGGGGCGCCGGCGCATCGCGATCATTGGTCATCCGCATTTCGGCCGAATGACGACAGGAAATGAAAATGATTAAAAAACTTTATCGCAATACGGTAAATTACGTTCAAAGAATATTGGATAGTTTTTTGAACAAACGCAAGCTCAACATGAGAGCCAAGTTGATGATCATCTTTCTCGTCGTAAAGGTCGTGCCTCTCATACTGTTGGCCGTCATAGCATGGTATCAATTCGCGTCGTTGGGCGACACGTTGCGGAATATCGCCGTGGGCGATTCGTCCAAGGCGTTGAACGACAGCGCGGTCGAAAACATCGAGCGAATGACCACGGATGCGGCGCAGCGCGTGGCCGATTTCCTCTACGGGCGCGACAATGACATTCTCTATGCGGCAAGCATCGCTCCGTCGGAGGAAGCCTACCGTCAATTCTCGGAGGCGCGATCGAGAAGCGTCGTCAAAAAAGGCGGATGGGAACTCGCGGAGGACGGCCAATCGTGGATTCCCGCAGGCGAGTCCTCTTCCGAATCGAGCGACGTTTCATCGACAAACACCGAAAACAACGACATGGACGGTTTCCGTTACCGTCAACCGGACGCCTTCGCATATGAGGCGATCCCCCTTTACGATGAGATCACTTTCATAGACCTGAACGGGAACGAACAGGTGAAGTTCGTCGATCCCGATTCTCCCAAGACGTATTATCCCATGAGCGCGGAGAAGAAAAACGTCTCCGACCGCACGAACACGTACGTCAAAGCGGAAACGTATTTTGAGAAATTGAAGGCTCTCAAGCCCGGAGAAATCTACGTATCGGATGTGATCGGCGCCTATATACGTTCCGATTACATCGGAATGTACACGCCCGACGCGCTCAAGGCCGCAGGTAAAGATCGAGGATACGACATCCTCTACGACCCCGAGGCGCAGGCCTACGCGGGCGAGGAAAATCCCAACGGTCAAAGATTTGAAGGCATCGTTCGTTGGGCGACGCCCGTGACGAATGACTCGGGCGCAATGATCGGCTACGTGACCTTCGCGCTGAATCACGACCACATCATGGAATTCGTGGATCATCTGACGCCCATGAACGAACGCTATACGGAACTTCCCAGCGCATTCGAGGGGAATTACGCCTTTATCTGGGATTACAAATGCCGAAGCATCTGTCATCCGCGACATCATTCCATCGTGGGTTTCGACCCGGAGACCGGCGATCCCCAAGTTCCTTGGTTGGAATCGTCCATCTACGACGCGTGGCAGGCGAGCGGTGTCGAGCGTTGGGAGGATTTCGTCAGAGATTTGCCTGAATTCGACAATCAGTCCAGAGAAAAGAAGCCCTCTCCCGCACTCACCAAGGAAGGGCTCGTCGGATTGGACGGTCGCTACCTGAACAACGCGCCGCAATGCACGGGTTGGATGGATCTGACGAGAGAAGGCGGCTCCGGATCTTTCTACATCCTCTGGAGCGGACTGTACAAGCTGACCACGGC
>JAIRTJ010000193.1 GCA_031254995.1 Eubacteriales Family XIII. Incertae Sedis bacterium | reverse complement strand
GCTTCAAGTGCGGCGGCGAGGGCTGCCGCGTCTGCAAAGGCTCGGGCTGGATTGAAGTCCTGGGCTGCGGCATGGTTCATCCAAACGTGCTGAAGGTCGGCGGCGTTGATACCGAAAAGTACACGGGCTACGCCTTCGGCATGGGCGTGGAGAGGATCGCCATGCTGAAATACGGAATCGAGGATATCCGCTTGTTCTACGAAAATGACATCCGGTTTATCCGGCAGTTCGGATAGTTCGCGTATGCGGAGAAAGGCAAACAGAGATGTTGGTACCGATCACTTGGCTTAAATCTTACGCGGACATCGACGCGGATACAGAGACGTTTGCGGAGCGGATGATCATGTCCGGATCCAATATCGAGACGGTGAAGACATACGGGCGGGACATCAAGGGCGTCGTCGTCGGTCGCGTACTGTCCGTCGAACGGCACGAGGATTCGGATCGATTGCTGATCTGCGCCGTGGATGTCGGAGGGGCGGCGGGCGAGGGCGACGGGATCGTTCGCGTCGTAACGGGCGCGCCCAATGTGTCCGCAGGCATCTTGACGCCGGTAGCGTTGCATGGCAGCGAGTTGCCGGGCGGAGTGAAGATCAAACGAGGAAAGTTGCGCGGCGTGATGAGCGAGGGGATGCTCTGCTCCGCGGAGGAACTGGGATTTGACGATAAGGTGACGCCTGTTTCTAGCAAGGACGGAATATGGATTTTGCCGAATGAATTCGAGCCGGGCGCCGATGCGGTGACCGCTCTGGGTCTGAACGAGACGGTAGCGGATTTCGAGATCACGCCGAACAGGCCGGATTGTCTTTCGATATTGGGCATGGCCAGAGAAGCTGCGGCGGTATTCGGAACGACCGTGAGGTATTCGGACTCGGAAGTTTTCGAGGACGCGGACAAGACCGCTGAGGATTTTATCGAGGTCGAGATACGCAGACCCGATCTTTGCCGACGCTATGTCGCGCGGATCGCGGAGGAAATCGTCGTCAAGGAAAGTCCTTGGCTGATTCAGCGCAGATTGATGTTCGCGGGAATGCGCCCGATCAACAACATCGTGGACATCACGAATTACGTCATGTTGGAATACGGGCATCCGATTCACGCGTTTGACATTCGGACCGTCGAAGGCGGCAAGATCGTCGTCGATACGGCGAAGGACGGAGAGAAGTTCACGACCTTGGACGATACGGAACGAGTGTTGACCGAGGATATGCTTCTCATCAGCGACGCGAAAAAAGGCATAGCCGTCGCGGGTGTTATGGGAGGTCTGAACTCGGAGATCGAGGCGGACACGAGGACGATTCTCGTGGAGGCCGCGAACTTCAATCCGAACAGCGTGCGGTTGACCGCGAAAGCGTTGGGCATCCGAAGCGAGGCGTCCTCGCGTTTTGAGAAAGGCGTCCCCGCGGAGTTGGCGGGCATCGCCGCCGACCGCGTTTGCGCGCTGATCAGAGAGACCGGCGCCGGTCGCATCGTCGCCGGAGCGGTTGACAACTATCCGGGGAAGACGGAGCGGAAGGCGATCCGAGTAAGGGTCTCTCGCGTGAATGCGCTCTTGGGCACAAGCCTTTCGCGGGACGAAGCGGCGCATATGCTTGAAAGCTTGGAAATGAACGTCGTGCGAGAAAATGGGGATATTCTGCGCGTTACGCCGCCCTTTGCGCGCCTCGATCTCACGGAAGAGGTGGATTTCAGCGAGGAGGTCGGGCGCCTGTACGGGTACGATCGTTTGGACTCCGCCAGGCACAAGGACGGCGCCGAGGCGAGTCGTTCGCGGAGTTGGACATTGCGCGATACGGTTCGCGAAACGTTGACGGGCGCCGGATTCTGCGAGATACAGACATACAGTTTCGTTTCGCCCGCCGGCGCGGATCGCGTTTGTCTGCCCGCTGATTCCCCGAGACGAAATTTCGTGCGGCTGATCAATCCGCTCGGCGAGGAAAACAGCGTCATGCGGACGACGCTCCTTCCGAATATGTTGGAAATATTGTCAGGAAATTCAAATAGAGGCGCGGCGAGCGTCAAGTTTTTCGAGATAGGCAATGTTTTTTCGAAGGACGAAAACGCGGAGTTGCCAAAGGAGCGCATATCTCTGTCCCGCGGCGGATACGGCGGGACGGGGTTCTTTGATTTCAAAGGCGCGATCGAGGAATTGCTCGATCGGCTGGGAATTAAAAACGCGATCTTCGAAGCGGCTTCGGATACGGGAGTCTGTCATCCGGGTCGGTGCGCGAGGATATTCCTGCCTGAGGGCGAAGGAGGCGCGCTTCGATGCGAGGTCGGTTTAGCGGGAGAGATACATCCCGACGCGCGCGCGGCTTTCGATCTCGACAAGGAGGCGTTCTGCGCGGAGATCGATCTTGAAAGCGTCATGGGATTCGCGCGTCCGGAAAGGCATTACACGCCGTTGGATCGGTATCCCGCCGCGACGAGGGACATTTCGTTGCTCGCATCGGAGGACGTGACCGCAGGCGCGATCACGGAGATCATCGCACGAGCGGGCGGCAAACTGTTGGAGCGAGCGGAACTCTTCGACGCGTACAGGGGAAAGCAGATACCGGACGGCATGAAGAGCCTGTCGTTCAGCCTCTCGTACCGAGCTTCGGATCGAACGCTCACGGATGAGGAAGTCGCGAAGGTTCATGAGAAAATACTCATGGCCGTGAGAGAAAATACGGGCGCCGTTTTGCGGGAAATGTGATAGAATTACTGTAACTGCTGAGATTGAAATATTAAAAA
>JAIRTJ010000096.1 GCA_031254995.1 Eubacteriales Family XIII. Incertae Sedis bacterium | reverse complement strand
GCGGATTTTTCGGCTGAATTCACGGGTTCTAAGACCGTCGCTTGGGGTGCGGCGCCGACGACGCTTTATCTGAAGACGATCTCCGTTGACGATGCGACTATTCCCGTATATTACAAGCTGAACCTTTACGCGACGAAGGAGGTCTCGTTCACCGCAACGCAGATCGGCGGTACGGGCGGAAATCCGAACGTCAAAACCACGACGGGCGTCGCGATCGAATTCGATGAAGATGTAGACTTTAACGCGAGCAATATCGTGCTGACAGCCGGCACGGGGCGAGCGACGAAAGGGACGTTCACGAAGGTCGATGCGAAAAATTACATACTCGAGCTGAGCGGCGTCGCAAGCGGAACGGTCAACGCAAGAATCGCGAGTTGGTCCGGCTACTCGACAAAGAACGCAAATCAGGGCGACGGAGACTCGAATGATACGCGTCGTTTGGATGTTTATCTCGACAAGACCCCTCCGACCGCGAAGGTAACTTACACCGGCAGAACGATCATGGAATTCCTGAACGAGGTTACGTTCGGCCTGTTCTTCAAGAACACGGTGAGCGCCGAGATCACGGCTTACGATACGAACGGCGACGGTCCGGACGAGGTATATTACACAAAATCCGATGAACTGATCGATGAAGGCGATCTTCCTGACGCAAACTGGACGAAAAGCTCCTCCTTCGTTCAATCTTCGAAGGCGAAGTTCTTCCTGTATGCGAAAGTGACGGACAAGGCCGGAAATGCGAACTATTACAAAGACGGCATCGTCGTCTACAGTGACAGTCCGACTTCCGCAAACGAGATAGTCTTTACGAAGGCGTCGGACGAAGACAAGACGACGACGGTCGAGATGAACGGCAATGCGATCGCGAGCATAATGAACGACATGGGCACGCCCGGGGGCGGGGACGACGAAGAGCTCGGCTCCGGGGACGATTACACGGTAAACGGCGATACAATCGCTTTTGACGCGGAATATTTGGATTCGCTCTCCGAGGGGAGCTATACTCTCACGATCTCGTACAAGCCAATGGACGAGGAATACGTGCCCGACCCGCGCGGGGACGAAGGCGCTGATCTCAACGCTGTGCCGGGCGTTACGACGATAAATCTGAGCGTAAACAAGGCGGCCGCCGACGTGACGTTGACGGCTTCCCCCGAAAACCGGGCGATCTACGGCGCGAACAACGTGACGCTGACCGCTTCCGTCGAGAATAAGGGCAAGGTCGCGACGGGCAAGATCATATTCTACGAAGACGCGGGCACGACAAATCCGCTCGGCACGACAGAGCAACAAACAGGCGTTGATCTCAACGAAAGCGGTTCCGTATCGATCTCGATTACGCTTGACGCGGGAACATACAACGGTATCCGCGCGGAATACGCCGGCGACGAGAACTATGCGTCGGGCACGATAACCTTGGCCGCCTATGAGGTAGTCGCCAAGGATCAGACGGGCATCGTCATCAAGGATGACAGCGCCCCCGCAAACGTCCTGTCAGGAACTACGATCAACAAGGATCGCGAGGACGGCTCCTTCTCCGTAAAGGCCGAAGGCGGCCAAAGCGGCGAGAACTACGTATGGAATAGCTCGGACACGACTGTCGCAACCGTCTCGCCGAGCGGCGACAAGAACGCGAGCGCTTCCGTCAATATCGTGAACACCTCGGGAGCCGGCGGTCAAACGACGATCACGCTCAAACGACTCGGAAACAACAATTACAATGAATCTCCGAGCGCAAGCTTCACGCTGAACGTTGCTGCGGAGACGACGACGCCCGTACGCGGCGGCTCAGGCGTCATCGCTTTCGCGACACCCGTTCGCGACGCGGATTCCGATCCCGAAACTTGGTCCGTGACGCTGAACTGGACGAGGGCGACGGACGCTTTCCCCGTCGGACGAAACGATAAGTTGAATTATAAGATCTACAGTTCAACGAGCGTGACAAGCGACATAGGAACGGTCGATGATTGCGAGGGCGAAGGCACGTTGCTGAACGGGACGGGCGGCGCGAATCTTGCGAGCTATAAGGCTGAGGGGCTCTCCGCCGACACGGCCTATTGGTTCAACGTCGTCGTCACGGACGAGGCCGGGAACAAGGAGGTCTATACGCCCGTGCGCGTCGTAACCCCGCGCACGGTAAGCTTCGCGGTCGAGCAGGCAGGCGGCAGCGACGGCGTCCTTGCCACAAGCTCCGTCAAGGTCACATTCAGCGAGAACGTTGCGGAGTTTAACGCAAATTCGGTCGCATTTTCGAGCGGCATAGCGGGACTCGCGGTAGGCGACGCAGGCGATCAAGATCCGAAGACATGGACGATTCCCCTGAATTTGACCGAATATACCGGAGATAACGGCGATAACGCCTCTTTGACGATTTATACTTGGGAGGCGAGCAACGGACACAAATACATTCTTTCGGATGATGACAATACCGAAAACTTCAAGGTCTATATCCCTGTGCCCCTGAATACGCCTTCCGCATCCATCGATTACGGAAACAGACGACTTGCGGGACTTACGGCGGGGGCGACCTATACATTCAACGGCGACGAGCAAACGCTCCCGACCGGGGGCGACGCGCCGGGCACATACTCGATAGACGACGAGTGGCACGGCGACAGCGTAACCATCATAAGAAAAGCCGTCCCGGGCGACAAGCATGTGGATTCCGCGGAGCAGACGCTGTCTGTTCCCGCGCGTCCGCTCGTGCCCGGCGCGGAGGTGACGCAACCCGTCTCGAGTTCGAATACGGGGAAGATGAAAATCATCCCCGGCGAAGATGCGGACGCGGATACGGTTTACGAATATTGCTGTACGAGCGGCGGCGATCCTGAAGAGTGGACGCGGCTCGATGAATCGAATTCGGATTACGATGCGAGTACGAAGACGCTGTCCGGCCTTTCGGGCGGACGCTACCGATTGCGCGTGGCCGCCGTTCCTGCGCCGGATGCGCAAACGCCGGGGAAGTTTTATTCGCAGTCGACGTTTTTCTACGTACACGACTATGACGAATACGATTTTGAGGCCGAACTCGAGGGCTATTCCCTCGGCAGTTCGAGCGATCCGACCAATCCGCTTCGTCCTAAGACGATCGAGGCGGACGCCGGCCTTACGATTCAGGACGTCGATTTTGAGGACGACCCGTCCGATTCGGATGACATGGATCCGAGCGATGCGGAAGATGCGTTCTATATCGATGACAGCGTTTCAGGCACATGGACGATTCAGCCGGAAGACGGACTTTTCAGTGAGGACAATGGAGATGCGCCCAAGACCTATCGCGCTACGATCAAGATTTCGTGTTTGGACGGATCGAGCAATACGGTTGAAATTTTGCGCAAGGTTCTCTTTATCGTACATCCCAAGGTGAAATTCGTTTCCGCCGCGGCATCGTCCGTAAACGCGACGCCCGAGGGTCAAACCAATCGCTTGACACTTACCTTTGCGTATCCGACGACCATCGACTTCGATCAAGTGATCGCGGGCGGCGCGGCGAGCAAGGTCGGTACAGGCTTTAAGAGTGTTTCGAGCGACAAAAAGGTGTACACGCTCGAGCTTGCGGTAAATAAATACACAACCGGAGCGGGCAGCCGTTCCTATCGCACGGGCGATGCGATCGTCACAGGCGTTCGAATCGACGGCGACGACGAACGGCATGACTTCCAGGCGAACGAGGAAGGCGGAACCGTTCACCCCGCCGCAAATCCGACCGTTACGGTGCCTCGCGAAATCGAGAAGGCCGATGTTCTTCCCGTATTGTCCGGTTACGCGAACATCATCATGCAGTTCGAACTCGGGCATGACGCGCTAGGTCTCGATCCCTCGGGAATCAAACTTTCGGACATCGTTCTTACGGGCTATGACGAAGACGGCCCCGTAAGCGTTCAGGTTACGGATTTCTATCGCGTAGACTATGACCGCGACACGAACGATTCCCGCAACTTCTTCACCTTCCGCGCGGCATTCATGGCCGCGAAGGACTGCAATCTGAGAATCGCTCTGCCGAATTACAGCATCGCGGCCTTCGACGTCGAAGGGGACGTCGTTGCGAAGGATGCCGCGCACACCTTTGACGACTTCGCCTATGCGCTTGACGGCGCAGGCAACAATTATCTCACGGATGAGGAGGATTTTCAGGTATTGCCGACGCTCGACGCGGCGAACGAGGGAAATCCCTATGTCGCGCCCAAACTCGAGTTGCGCATGGATCGGGAATTCGCAACATCCGGATCTAAGGCCGCCGAACTCAAATACATCTATGTCGACGGAGAACTCTTTGTCGATGCGAGCAATCCCGATCACGCCGATCGTTTTTCCGTCGAAGGCGGAGGAGCGAGTCCTCATATCTTCGACGGCGCGAATATGGGATCTTTGACGAATCAGCTCACAGTCACTCTGAACGAGGACTGGACGCGCGAGGAAGGCACATACGATGTGATACTCGTTTTGAAGGATCTGAGTGCGGATGATGCCGCGAAGGACGCAAACCTTGACGATCTCGTCGATTCTCTGCGCGTAACCGTAACGAACATCACGCCGACATACAAGTTGACGCTCGAAAAAGGAGTCGGTTCGAACGCGGATCCGACATCTTCGAGTTCATACGGCACGAGCGACGGCTTTTTCGAAGCGGGCAGGAACGTGACGATCACGGCCGGAAATCCCGCAAGCGGGTACAAATTCGGCTCGTGGACGCAGACATCAGGCGCGCAGATAGCTTCCTTGCCCTCTTCATATTCGGGAACTGTCGCAATGCCCTCGGCTTCGGATTTGATCGCGGAAACCGGCGGCGTAGGAGACACGCCGGGATCGCCCGTGACGCTAAAGGCAAATTACGTCGACGGCACGCCGCCCGTGACGACGATCGCGCCGGCGAACGGAAGTCGGACGAAGACGGGACTCGTGACGCTGACCGCGACGGATGTCGATGTCACTGCTGAGGGCAACGAAGGCACGGTTCTTTCTACGCACTATACGATAGACGGCGGCCCGCAACAGACGTACAGCGGATCCTCTTTCTCTCTCGCAAGCGAGGGCGCGCACACCGTGACATATTGGTCGATCGACCTCCTTGGGAACAAAGAAGCGGAAAAGACAGCATCGATCGTTTACGACGCGACGCCGCCCGAGACTTCCGTGACGATCAAGGGAGTGACCTATGACACATTCAACGCGCCCGCCTCGTATACGCGTTTTTACGAGGGCGCTGTGCCGACCGTTGGGTTTGCGGCGAACGACGGAACCGGCTCAGGTACGAGCAAGATCGAATATCTGATACATGAATACGCGAATCCCGGAGATACGCTCACGCCGCTGTTTGCAAACGGTGACGCGGCGATCGGCAGTACCGATGCAGGATGGACTGAGTGGGAAGAAGCGGACGGCCCCGTAAATCTTGCGGAGTCCGGAGAATACGGAGCCTATCAGGTCTATGTGCGCGCCGAGGATGCGGCGGGCAACAAAGCGACCGCGAGCAGCGAGGGAATCGTGTATTACAGGGACAGCGAGATCACGGATCCCTCAAATGGCGTTTTAACGAACTTCTCGCGTTTCGAGGCGCAGGATAGGACAGCGACGCTGTCCTTGAACGGCAATGCGGTCGCGAGCATAGAAAACGACATGGGCACGGCGGAGACGAATGACGATGCGACGCTGACCGCAGGACAATACACGGTATCAGGAAGCACGTTGACGATTCCTTC
>JAIRTJ010000177.1 GCA_031254995.1 Eubacteriales Family XIII. Incertae Sedis bacterium | reverse complement strand
GCCCAACGGCGTAAACACCGCGCAGAGCAGGACAACGCCTAAGACCATCGCCAAGGGCGCGAAGGCGTAATACACCCGATAGGGAACAAATACGAGAACAAGCATGAACACGAATCCCGCCGCCGCCCAAAACGCGCTGCGGAAAAGATAGTAGTACGGTCCGATGTCGGCGTCGATGGTGCTGTAATAACTTGCGTTGAATACCATTATTACACCGAAAACGACGAGTCCCAACACCAAGATGAAGAGAAAGAAATCCCCTTGAGACCTCACGACGGAAGCCTTTCTCCCTCCGATATCCGCGGTTCTTCGCTCCAAAATCGCGCCTCGCTCCCGCTTCGTATTCTTTTTTTCTTTCCTATCGAACATCTTTATCGATCATTTCCTTATTCCTCGCGCCGCTTCGACGTTCGCCCGCCATCTTCGCGACGACGCAGAGCCTCGACGACGCGCTTGAAGTGTTCCCCTCTCTCTTCAAAGCAACGATACATATCCCAACTCGCGCACGCAGGAGACAGGAGGACCGTATCGCCGGGGCGGGCCGACTCGAAAGCGCGTTCGACGCATTCCTCCATGCCGCCGCAGATCGTTGCGCGATGAAAACCTTCTTCCTCCGCCGCCCTGCGTATCGTTTCCGCGGTCTGTCCCAAGAGCAGGAGCTTTGACACCTTGCCGTTGAAACGCCTGATGAACGGACGAAAGTCCGCGTGTTTGTCATAGCCTCCCGCGATCAGAAGAATGTTCGGATCCGACGCGTCGATGGCGCGTCCGGCCGCGTCGGGATTCGTCCCCTTGGAATCGTTCACAAAGCGAACTCCGTCGACCTCCCCCACGTATTCCATACGATGCGCTACGCCCTTGAACGACGCGAGAGTCCTCGCGATCGCTTCCGCGTCGACGCCGCCCCAATGGGCGATCGCGGCTGCGGCCAAGGCATTTTCGAGATTGTGATCCCCGGGTATTCGCAGATCGGCGACGCGAATGAGCGACCGCGTCTCGCCGTCTCCTCTCGCCAAAACGATTTGTCCGTCCTCGACAAAGGCTCCGCAGGGCAGGACGCGCGTACGACTGAACGGCACGAGGGTCGCCGCGCAGGTCTTCGTCAGACGCACAACAGTCTCGTCGTCCGCGTTGAAGATCAAACAATCGTCTCGTCGCTGATTCGCGAACACCTTAGCCTTGATCGCCCCGTAATTCTCCATATTGACGTGTCGATCGAGGTGGTCGGGCGTTATATTCAGCAGGGCGGAAATCTTGGGTCTGAATCGAGTCGTCGTCTCCAACTGAAAGCTGCTGACCTCCGTCACGAGGACGCGACGCTTTCCCGCAGCGAGCGCGGCGAGAATCACGGGCTCCCCGATATTTCCCGTCACGGCGCTGTCGATGCCCGCCTCGCGAAATATCTCCCCGACGAGGGCGGTGACTGTGGTCTTGCCGTTCGTGCCCGTGATGGCGATGAAAACTCCCCTATCCAATTCATAGGCCAATTCCAGATCGCCGGTGAGTCTCGCGCCCGCAGCGACAGCCGCCTCTATAAACGGCAGATTCGGCGGAACTCCGGGGCTGACGATCACAAAATCCCATCCGTCCGCAGGCGGCGTCTCCCCGTTCAGGAATGCGCGCGCGCCGAGGTGACGCAAACGTCCCGCCTCCTGCGCGTCCTCATTTGCGATATCCCTCGCATCGCAGACGGATATGTTCGCTCCGAGCGATGACATGTATTCCGTCGCCGCGACGCCGGACTTCCCCAATCCGACGATCAAAACATTCTTCCCTTTATATTCATGCCGATTTCCGGTCGCCATCTATGTATACCGTATCTTTCCTGCGAGGGTCGCGTATGCGCGCCCTCTTCGCGTCCGCTCTACGACATCGCCTGCAATATCATCGCGCTTACGGTTATCGCGCACAGAGCGAGCGTGATGCCGGAGAATACGAAGACTATTCGTCTTTCCGACCAACCCGACAACTCGAAATGATGATGAAGCGGCGCCATCTTGAACACGCGTTTCCCTTTTCGAAGCTTGTAACTCGCTACCTGTATTATATCAGAAAGCGCCTCTGCGACGAATACCAATCCCATAATGGGAAGAAACAATTCCGTATGCGTGAGAATTGCCGCGGCCGCGACGCCGCCTCCTATCGCGAGGGAGCCGGTGTCTCCCATGAAAATTTTCGCGGGATGTCGATTGTAGATGAGAAATCCGATGCACGCACCGGCCAACGCGGGGAAAAACAGAATATCGATGATGCGATCCGACAGAAGCATCGTCGCGAACACGTCCGGAGCCAAACGACCCGCGATCGCGAACGTCAAGACCATGACGGACGGAAAGAACAGGGACATGATCGCCGTCACACCGCCTGCCAAACCGTCGAGTCCGTCCGTGAGATTGACGCTGTTGACCATTGCCACCGTAATAAACGCGATATAGGGAATCATCCAAAAGCCGATGTCAACGCTCTTCCACACGAACGGAACGATTATCGTCGTGCCCGCGTCCGAAACGAAGACGCAAAAGATCGCGAAAGCCAGTGAGATCAGGATCTGCAACAATATCTTCTTCTTAGCGGTCAGTCCCAAATTCCTGCGATTCAGCACCTTCGTCCGATCGTCCAAAAACCCTACGAACCCGAAGATCAAGGCGACGAGCAAGATCGCAACGAAATTCGCCGAAAAGCGCACTATGGCCATAGCCGTCGCGCCGCCGCAGACCGCGCCCGCGAGGATGGCAGCGCCGCCCATCACCGGCGTCCCCGCCTTTCGCTGATGCGAACCCGGAACGTCCTCATGGATGGTCTGCGTCGTTCCGAGACGTTTTAAATACGGGATCAGCGCTCTCGTGAGGACAGCCGTGACGCACAGGGCGACAGCCAATGGCATGAAGCAGTTGAGGGTGAACGCAAAATCAAAATCAGCCATTGTCTTCCTCGCTTTCGAAAGCGATGGGCAGTCGAGGTTTTGGCATGATTCTTGCTAACGATCTCGCAACCTCCTCCATGCGCATGGTCCGCGAGCCCTTGACCAAATACGCGTCTCCCTCGCGCTCTTGCCCGAGGAGAAATGCGATCGCCGACTCGTTATTCGCGAAATGCAACAGCCTAGGCTCCGCGCGATCGTCATTTCGCGCCTCTTGCGCCCCGGCCGCGATGTCCTGCGCCTTTTCTCCCACGGTGACGAGAAGATTTACGCCGAGCGATACGGCGCAATATCCCACTTCCCTGTGAAACGCGGACGATTCTTCGCCAAGTTCATTCATTCCGGCCAATACGGCGATCTTTCGACGTCCGCTCAAAGCCATGAGGTATTCCAAGCCGCTGCGCATGGAATCCGGACCCGCGTTGTAGGTGTCGTCGATGACCTTGATTCCGTCGCGCTCCAGCAGTTGCAATCGTCCGGGAGTCCTCTCCATCGCGCGCAAGGCTTCCGCGACGCGATTCGCGCCGATTCCAAGCTCGTTCGCGACAGCCGTCGCAAACGCGGCATTTACGCCGTTGTACAAACCTGCCGCAGGCAGGACAAATTGCGTCGTATCTCCGCCGTGCTTCAAGTCGAACGAAATTTCAGCATCGCCCGTATATCGCACATCCGAAACCTTGAAATCGCAATCTTCCCGCGTTCCCGCAGTAACGACCCTATAAGCCGTGTCCCGCCGGGACGCCATGCGAGCGAATCGCGGGTCGTCGCCGTTGACCGCAAGGATATCCCCTTCGCCGAGAAAGGTCGCGATCTCCGTCTTCGCGTTGAAAACGCCTTCGTCGCTGTCGAAGTTTTCGCGATGCGAGAGCCCCGCGTTGGATATGACGGCGATATGCGGTCGCCCTATTTCCGCCAAGCGACGTATCTCACCCTCGTGATTCATGCCCATTTCCAGGATCAGGATTTCCGTATCCTCGTCCATCTCGAATATAGTCAGCGGTACGCCGATATGATTGTTGAAATTCTTGCGCGATCGAATCGTTCGATACTCGGTCTCGCAGACGGAGGCGATCATATCCTTCAATGTGGTCTTGCCCATGCTGCCCGTTATCGCTATGGTTTTTGGGTCGATGAGTTCGCGATAATAAGCCGCCAAATCCTGATAAGCCCTCAAAGTGTCCGCTGTTTCGATTGCGGCGCCGTCAAAATCGCTCGGTATCGAATTCGCGTCGGAAACCATGAGCGCACCGCAACCGCGCCGAACGGCTTCCGGAAGAAACTCGTGTCCGTCGAAGAGATCTCCGCGCAGAGCGACGAACAAATTGCCCGCGACCAATGTGCGCGAATCGGCGGAAACGCCGTGATAGACAGCATTCTCTCTGCCGAAAACAAGTCTGCCGCCAACGGCTTTTATCGTCTCTCCAACAGTTAATTCCTTCAATCCGCTCTCCGTTCCTCCTTCGTCGTCAGGACGCTTGCCTCCGGCACAGACTAACCGCACAAAACGACTCTCGACGGGCGCGAAAGCTCCGCGCGTTCGTCCGATCGCTTATTCGCTGTACAGATATACGGTTCCGCCCTTCTCGACGGAGCCTCCGGCCTTTGGATACTGATCTGCAACCGTGAAATCCTCCCCTGCGTTCTTTCCCTGCGCCGAATAGTTCAATTCGAGCGAAAGCAAAATGCTCTCCGCCTCGCTCACGGGTTTTCCCGCGAGCTGCGGAAGGACGACCGCGTTGTTCTGTCGATCGGCTTTTTCCTCGTCCGTGTATTCGGGCTTGATGTTCATGTAACGAAGGATTTCCTCCGTAATCTCTCGCACCGCGGGACCCGCCGTCGTACTGCCGAATTCGCCGACCTTGGGCGTATCCACAATCACGAGCGTCACGAATTTGGGATCGTCGATGGGCGCGATCGACACCATTGAACCGACGACCTCCGTTGCCGAATACTCGCCGTCGATGAGCTTTTGCGACGTCCCCGTCTTCGTCCCGATACGGTAGCCGGGTATGTTGCCCACTTGGCCTCCGGAGTCATTGGCCACGTATTCCATGATGTTCTGCACCTCCTTCGCGGTCTGCCCGGATATGACCTGTCGGACGATTTTCGTCGGAAACTCGTATACGATGTCGCCTCCTTCGTCGCTAAGAGCCTTGACCAGCCGAGGTCTCATGAGATTGCCGCCGTTCGCGATGGCGCAGACGGCGTTCGCCATCTCGATGGCCGTGACGTTCAAACCCATGCCGAAAGACATGGTCGCAAGACCCACAGGTCCGGAGATCGCCTTGTCCTGAATCAGAGGCGAAGCCTCTCCCGGGAAGTCGATTCCCGTCTTGTCCGTCATGCCGAACAGCTCGAGATATTGGTGGAATTTGTCGTAGCCCATCTTTCGGATGATCTGCATCATGGCCGGATTGCAGGAATTTCCCACCGCCTGCGTGACGGTCTGATCGCCGTGCGCCTGCGGATAATACCAACATTTGATTTCTCGATCCTCCACTTGATAAAGACCCGCGCAGTTGAAATGGGAGTCGGGCGTGACCGCGCCCGTTTCGAGAGCCGACGAGACGGTTATCAATTTAAACACCGAACCCGGTTCGTACAGGTCGCTGACGACGGGATTTCTCCAGATCGCATTGAGGTACGCCGTCTGCTCCTCGTCGCTCAACATCTCAAACTCCGCTTTCGCCTCTTCCCCCAGAGGCTCGCCGGGGTCGTTAGGATCAAATTCCGGATAGGAGGCCATCGCCAATACGTCGCCGTTTTTCGGATCCATAACGATGCATTCCGCCTTTTGAGCCTGCGTGTTTTCGCAGGCGCGTTTGATGCTTTCCTCCGCGTAGTATTGAATGGTCTCATCGATGGTGAGCACCACGTTCAAACCGTCCTCGCCTTCGTAGTTCACCTGTTGCTTCTCATCCAGGGGATTGCCTTTCCTGTCCGTGTTCATGATGCGGCGCCCGGCGATCCCGCTCAGATAGCGATCGTATTCCGACTCTATGCCGCTTTGGCCTTCGCCGTCCCGATTCACGCTTCCCAAGATATGCGAAGCGAAGGCGCCCAACGGATATTCCCGCTCGGACGCGTCTTCCGCCTCGATGATTGTCACGCCGCGCTCGAGGATTCCCTTGCGGATCAGATCCATCTTGTCCCTGTCCACTTCTTTCGCGATGCTGATCCGGCTCGCATCGATATTCATCTTCTCCGCGATCTCGTCTCTGTCGATTCCGAGGGCGTCGGAGAGGATGTCAGCCGCGGCCGATCTCTGTGCCTCTTGGTCTTTCGGATCGACTGTCGCGTTGTTGTAGGGCTTCAGTCGGACGAAAATGCGATAACTTCCGGCGCTCACCGCCAATGTCTTCATGTTGCGATCCAATATCGAACCGCGTTTTGCGGGAATAATCTCGTCCTTCATCTGCGTTTCCATCGCTTTACCGGCATAGATGTCCGTATTTACGATCTGGATCCACCCGATTCGAAAAGCGAGGGCGACAAATAAAAGAACGATCATCGCGAAGGCGAAAATCATCCTTTTTCGCAATCTGTCGAGGCTCGCGACCTTGGACGTTCCCGCGTTATGAGCCATATACCTTCTCCTTTATGGTCTGGGCAAGATCGACCGGCTGCGCCTCGATCTCCGCGAGATATTTCAGCTGCGTCCCTTTTGGATAGATCATGCCCAATTCGGTCAGAGCCTTTTGCTCGATCATGCCGATGTTGCGGCCCTTCTCGATGGACAGATTCAATTTGACGATGTCCTCGTCGACCAACGCCGCTTGTGCGTTTATGCGATTGATCTCCCGTTGCACCGAAGTCCCGTAAGCCGCCAAGGATATGACGCCGAGAAACATCATGCCGAGAACAAAGACGGCGGTGACCATTCGAACCTTTTCGGTCATCGTCATCAAGACGATGTGCGGCGGACGAATGACGACCTCTTCAGGACGCGGGCGGACGGGGGCGGACGCCCCCGCCGCGCTCCGCGCGGGCGCGCGCGAGGACTCGTTTGCGACCGACAGATACGCGCGCGCTCCGACCCTCTCGTCGGTGCGCGTATCCCTGATCGAAACACGATCATCGTTCAATTGTCTTGCAGTCCTCGCCATCGATCTCGTCGTTCCTTTATCTCTTCTCGCGAATCCCTCGGATCCGCGCTTCTTCATCTTTCCTCTATTGCTTCACGCTCCTGCGTTCCTCACAATTTCTCGAGAATCCGAAGCTTTGCGCTTCTTGCTCTCGGGTTCGCCGCGAGCTCCGCTTCGCTCGCCGTGATGGGTTTTCTGTTCACCCGCCTTGCGTCGGGCGTCTTTCCGCAGACGCACGCCGGCAAACCGGGCGGACATTCGCAGGGCGATTCCCTGTGCCTGAACGCTTCCTTTACGATCCTGTCCTCCAACGAATGAAAGGAGATGATCGCCAATCGCCCGCCGGGCGCCAAGATGTCCGAAAAATCGTCAACGGCCCGTCTTAGCGACCGCAACTCGTCGTTCACCTCGATGCGTATCGCCTGAAAGCAGCGTTTTGCGGGATGCGGACCGTCTCTCCTCGCCGAGGCCGGTATCGCAGCCTTCACGATGTCGGTCAAAGCTCCCGTCGTCAACACCGGTCCCTTTTCCCGCGCTCGGACGATGAAAGCCGCTATGCGAGAGGCCCAACGCTCCTCCCCGTATTCGCGGATGACGCGCGCAAGCCTCTTCTCGTCGTAGGTGTTCACCACATCCTTCGCGGTCAACGCCTCATCGTCTCCCGCATCCATTCGCATATCCAACGGCGCATCCTTCATATAGGAAAATCCCCTTTCCGGATTGTCCAATTGATAGGAAGAAACGCCGAGATCCAATATCGCTCCGTCTGCGGCGTCTATGCCGTTCTCCCGCAACACCGCCTTTATATCGAGAAAGTCGCCGCGGTAAAAGATCTTTTTGCAAGCGAAACCGTCCAACCTCTGTGTCGCGGCCGCGATGGCCTCCCGATCTTTGTCTACTCCCACGAACGCTCCCTTTGCGGAAAGCCGTTCGCAGATCATGGCGGCGTGTCCTCCGCCGCCCAATGTCCCGTCCGCGTATATCCCGTCAGGCCTTATGTTCAAGCCTTCCGATACCTCCGCCGCGAGGACGGGGGCATGTTCGTATTCCACGAGGCTCACCCTCGGTTCGTCCCATTCGTCACGACCGCTCCTCGGTTCCCCGAATCTTGCGAAGAAGATTTCGAGGCTTCATCTCTTCGCTGCCCATCTTGTCGTCGTATCTTTCCTTGCTCCAGATTTCTATTTTGTTAACAAAACCTACATTTACCATTTCTTTACGGATATCCGCGTAATCGATATAGTCCTGCGGGAGTTTGATCCGCCCCTGCCTGTCGATATCGCACTCCGCGGAATTGGCGTAGAAGAAGAATTTAAGGTCATGTGCCGTCTCATCCTCATCCGAAAAATTCGCGAGGTAGGTGTTCATGAACTTCTGCCATTCCTCGTCCGTATAAAGATACAGACACTCGTCCAAGCCTTTCGCGAGCACGCATCGATCACCCAACTCATGACGAAATTTGGCGGGAACGACGCATCGCCCCTTAATGTCTATTGAGTTCGGATAATTGCCTCTGAACATCGAAATGCCTCTCGACGGACGCGCTTCCGCCTTTTCCTGATGATATCAACCACTTTACACCATTTGATGCCGTATTTCAAGGATTTTGAACATTTTTATCGCATAATACAACCACTTTCATCCACCTTTTTTTATTGCACC
>JAIRTJ010000166.1 GCA_031254995.1 Eubacteriales Family XIII. Incertae Sedis bacterium | reverse complement strand
CGCAGATCATGGTGAGCAAAAGCACGACCGCAGTCACGAGAAATACCAACGCCCGCAACTTTGTCAGCACGACGCCCTCCGAGCGCGTCACGCGCGTTACAAGTTTCGGCGCAACGCCGCCCACGCGTTCCGTCACGAGCGCGGCGACGGCTTCCAGTTTCGTTTGATCCGCGGAAACGCTGCACTCTACCACATCGAACGCGCCGCTTTTCCCGATGGCCGCGTCAAAATCGTTCAGCGACATAAAGATGAATGCCTCTTCCGTGCCTCCGGTCTGAACGATTCCCGAAACGCGAAGGTCAAAATCGAAAGGTTCCCCATTCAGATCCGTGCCTGTCATGACGAAAGCGTTGCCGGGCAAGAGACCGATCACGTCGGCGACCTCCTGTCCGATGAGAGCGCTTCCGTCATCCTCCGGCCATTCCCCCGACACGAACCAATAGGGACTGGTCTTCCGCGCTTCGCCGAGATCCGTTCCCGCCGCCATGAACGGTTGCTCGTTGATCTTCACCGTCTCATAACGATAAGGCGCGACGCCGACAATCTCGGACTCCGGTATACAGGAGACTGCCTCCGCCGCCGCCTCCTCGCTGAGAGTATCTTCCTCCCCGGAAGCGACCAAGATGAAATTCGCCCCGTAAGAGCGAAATTCCTTGCCCATCTGCCGCGGAATATCATAATATACGGTAACGAGCCCGGAAAGGATGGTCGCGCCAACGGCGACCGCGAGCAACGCCACGAACATCCTGGATCGTCGACGCAACAGCGAGCTTGCAATCATCTTGAAATACATGGTCTTTTTGTTCATTTTTGTATCCGCTCCGACGAAGCGCTCTCAAAGCGCTCTTCCGCGAAAACGAGTCTGCGGCTATCTCCCATGCAACACCTCCGCCGGGCGAAGCGAGAGCAGAAGGCGAATCGCGGGCGCGCTGCCCGCCGCGGTCACTGCGAGGATCAGAATCGCGACGAGGGGGACGACCATGGGCTTGATGTTGATCGCCGCGTCAAAGACTGTGCGGCCGATGATCTGCGCGAAACCCAAGCCCGTAAAATAACCCGCCGTGCCGCCGACGGCGCCCGTGATGAATATCTCCGTCAGAACCAACCTCGAAATCGACGCGTTGTTCGCGCCGATAGCCTTCAAAAGTCCGATCTCGCGACCGCGCTCCATGACGCTCGCCGTCACCAAATTCGATATGCCCAACGCGGCGCCCGCGACGCTCAGTATCGTAATCAACAACATGAGCAAACGGGTTTTCTCCAAGATCGCCCCTTCTGACTCCGCTACGCGGCGAATGGGCTTCGCGACGGAATCAGTCAACACCTCCTCGATCTGATAACAGATCGCGCTGACGTAAGCGGTGCAATACCACGTTTCCCACTCTTTGACCGAAAGACTATTCGGATTTTGAGCGGCTCGACGGGACAATTCGTTGTCCGGCGTCGTCAGGGCGCTCACCTCAACATTGCTTACCAAGCCCGCTTCGCCCGTCAAATCCTGCACGACGCGCAGCGGCGCGTATATCCGCTCGTCCTCTTCGCTGCCCGCGTCGAAGACGCCCTTTACAGTAAATGTCTCTTTCTTTTCACCCGTTTGAACGATCAAGGAATCGCCGATGTCGAGGCCGAGCTTATCCGCGAGAACGCATCCCGCCATGACGGCGCTCTCATCCTCGTCCGCGACCCATTCTCCCGTCACCGTCCACCAACTCTTCATGTTTTTGATTCCCGTGTCGAGAGATTCGCCCGTGGAAAGATCTATATGGTTCGCAAACCACGTCCCCGTGAGTCGAATCTCCTCTTCCTCGCCCGCAACGCGCACTTTCGCGTCCAAATACGGCGCGAAATCAACGATGTTGAAAGCCCAAAAGATGGTTTTGATATTGCCCAATTCCGATTCCCGCAGAAAACGATCCGATATGCCGGCGCCTTCGTTGACGCCGTAGAGATCGTCCAACAACGACGCCTCTTTCGGAATCACGTTGATGTTGGCGCCGTAGGTCTTCAATTCCTGATTCACCTTGTCGCCGACATCGAGCATGACATTCAACATGGCCGCCGCCAAGGACGCGCCCAGCGCAATCGTAAAAGCGATCATCAGCATCTTCCCTTTTTGCCGGAACAGCGCGCCTTTTACGAGCCTCCAAAACATGATCCGCGATCCCTTTCTCGTTTACTGTTGCATCGAAGCGAACGTATGATCGCTCCGTCGCCGCTTACTGAAATCTCTTCTGTTCGTCCTCCAAATCCCGGATCGAAACGACCATATTGCCTTCGGAAACCGAATACGCCAAAGGCACGGGATTGCACCCGCCCTTGAATCCGATGGTGGATTTGTTCATGACAACATCGCAGAGCTTGCAAATAACCTCATCCTTTCGCTCGTAGTACCCCGTCGCCCCGCATATGTCGCAGGCGTCCAGACCGACGCCCCAAGCGGATTCGTTCTTTTTGATGACGATAAATCGTACCTCCGTGCCCTCGGAGGAGGTGTAGGCGAACCGATGAAGATGTCCGTCCCCTATATCGTCGACCGGAATCAAAATGCGGTCGCCGTCGATCGTCATAGGCTCTGCCGGAGACAATATGACCTCTCGTTCGTCGTAGGATCTCGCGACGGTCAAACAGACCGCGGACAGCGCGCAACAGACGAGAAACAGAGCGCTGTAACGCCGTACGCTGCGGGCGATCGACCTAGCCTTTCGGTATTGCGCCGGATTCTCGCAATGTCCCTGAGGCCTGAGATTTGCGATCCAAAGGAACAAGGGCGCAGGCAGAGCGAGAGCCATGATAAGAAACAGGAAGTAATCTCCGTAATTGACCGAGATCTTCACGAATTCAAACAGACCCGAGGACATGGGAATGATGCGTCTCGCCAACAGGAATTGTACGACGGAAGAAAACTGATCCGCGACGTTGACCGCCAAGCTTGCGGTCAGCACGACTCTGAGCAACGCGGCGGGCACGTTCCCCCTCATGCGGAAGAGCGCGAGCGCCGCCAGCGAAACGATCAAAATACCTCCCGAATATCCGATGGATTTGAAGAGAAAATCCGTGCTGAAGATGCTCTCTCCCGCCATCAGAAACTGCGTCGGGTAGA
>JAIRTJ010000090.1 GCA_031254995.1 Eubacteriales Family XIII. Incertae Sedis bacterium | reverse complement strand
CGGGAGGCAGACTCGGACTGCACAAGGACATCGGAATCGCCTTGCAGTGGGAGGATTATAAGACGCACACGTACAGGAAAACCCTGTTGCAAAAAACGGTCGCCTACAGACGGGAGAGGGAGGAACGCGCGGAGGCTGTGAGGGTCTTCTATGTCGCTATGACGCGAGCTATGGATCGACTCGTATTGCTCGGCGCGGCAAAAAACGCGGCGGCATTGCTCGCGGACGCGGATATGGCGGATCCCGTCGCCGACACGGATGTCATGAGCGCGCGCTCCTATCTCGATATGATCTTGCCGATTCTGTCCGAGAGCGGGACGGACGCGTCCGTGATCGCTCTGTCCGAACTCGGGCGCGCCGACGAGGCGCGATCCTGCTCCGAGGAAGCTTCCGCCGGGATGTTGGCGACATTGGACGGCGCGTGCGCGGGCGATTTTCGCGATGAGGTTGAAAGGCGTCTGACATACGAGTATCCCTTTGCCGGAGCTCTGTCAGTAAAATCCAAGTACAGCGTATCGGAATTGAATCGCGAAACAAGCGTCGCGAGATATTTCATCGAAGGGTCTGCGGAGGAATCCTTGGAGGACGAAGGCGCGCTGAATGCCGCGGAGCGCGGGATCGCACTGCATAAGGCGTTCGAAAAATTGGATTACGCGGAGGCGTTTGCGCGTCGCCGCGACCCCGGGTATTTCAAGAACTTTCTCGACGACTTGGTTCAACGTAGATTTCTGACTGCGGAGCAACGCGACGCGGCATCGGAAGAAGCTCTGAGACGCTATGCGGAAACGGAGATATTCGCGCGCGCTGCGGCCTCGCGCAATCTGCGCAAGGAGACGCCGTTCAACCTCAAGTGGGAGAGGTATGGGGAGCCGGTCATCGTGCAGGGCGTAATAGACTGCTTCTTCGAGGAGGACGGGAAGATCGTCGTCATCGACTTCAAATCCGGCCGATTCGATCCCGCGCGCGCAGGCGAGGAATCGCGTCTCGCGGCTCGGTACGGGGCGCAGATCAACATATATCGAGAGGCGTTGGAGTCAGTCTTGGACGTTCCTGCGGACGAGGCGTATCTCTATTTGGTCAACGTCGGAAAAACCATTGCGATTCAAAGGGTCGAAACCCGCTCAAAAGCGTGATTTTTCAGACTTTTCCGTGTATTGGAATGTTCTCGCTTTCCTGTTGACACGTCAAAAAATCGCTGTCATAATGTGATTGGATTATT
Organism: Eubacteriales Family XIII. Incertae Sedis bacterium; assembly: GCA_031254995.1. Classification (GTDB taxonomy): domain Bacteria; phylum Bacillota; class Clostridia; order Peptostreptococcales; family Anaerovoracaceae; genus JAISGB01. Next base: position 3,125 of record JAIRTJ010000090.1, on the reverse strand, counting down.
GCTCCTGCAAGGGCTTGCGATATTTGCTTTGCGCGCAATAAAAAACTCCGAAGGCGATTTGCCTGCGGAGACAGCTGTTTTCAATGTGTAACCGTTTGAAGCAAATGGAGGTATTTCTATGAGTTATGTCGATAAAATCATTGCCGATCTTGAGAAGAAAAACGCGGATCAGCCGGAGTTTCTTCAAGCCGCCAAGGAAGTGCTCAATTCTCTGCGCGTCGTGGTGGACAGCGATAAGACCTACGAGAGCGTCGCGTTGCTCGAACGTCTGGTGGAACCCGAGCGCACCATCCAATTTCGCGTGCCGTGGGTAGACGACAGCGGCAAAGTGCAGGTCAACAGAGGATACAGAGTCGAATACAATTCCGCGATCGGACCCTATAAAGGCGGACTGCGTTTCCACCCCTCCGTCAACCTCAGCATCATCAAATTCCTCGGGTTTGAACAGATATTCAAGAATTCTCTCACGGGGCTTCCCATCGGCGGAGGCAAGGGCGGTTCCGACTTCGATCCCAAGGGGAAGAGCGACAATGAAGTCATGAGCTTCTGTCAGGCCTTTATGACGGAATTGCAACGTCACATCGGCCCGGACACCGACGTTCCCGCAGGCGACATCGGCGTAGGCGGTCGTGAGATCGGATTCATGTTCGGCCAGTACAAGAGGATCAAAAACGCGTTCCAGGGCGTTCTCACGGGCAAGGGTCTCACGTGGGGCGGCAGTCTCGCGCGCACGGAGGCGACCGGTTATGGATTGGTCTACATGGTCGAGGAATATCTCAACACAATCGGCGATTCGTTCAAGGGCAAGAATGTCGCCATATCCGGTTCCGGAAACGTCGCCATCTTTGCGACGCAAAAAGTCCAAGAACTGGGAGGGAATGTCATTACAATGACTGACTCCAACGGATTTGTGCATCATCCCGCAGGCATCAACCTCGACACCATCAAGCATATCAAGTTGGTGAAGAGGGGCAGACTCACCGACTACGCGAGCAAGCACGGCGACGCGGTGCACAAGGAGACCGGAACGGGTCGCGTATGGGATGTCCCTGTGGATATCGCGTTGCCCTGCGCGACGCAAAACGAACTGAACCTAAACGATGCAAAGGCCTTGCTGAAAAACGGCGTGAAGATCGTCGGCGAGGGCGCGAATATGCCTTCGACGCAGGACGCGGCGGATTTCTTCATCGAGAACAAGGTCAGCTTCTTCCCCGGCAAGGCGGCAAACGCCGGCGGCGTGGGCACCTCGGCTCTTGAAATGTCTCAAAACAGCGAGCGCCTGTCATGGTCCTTCGACGAGGTGAATGCGAAACTGAAGGGAATCATGGTCGATATCTTCCACAACATCGACGACGCGGCCAAGGAGTACGGCGAGGATGGCAACTACATTCTCGGCGCGAACATCGCGGGCTTCAAGAAGGTCGCGCAGGCGATGCTCGATCAAGGCATCATCTGATTTCGCGGCGGGATCGCAGCCCAAGGGAATTGTCGTTCGACGGTTCCGCGGAGGCTGTTCGGACGTCTAGGCGTTTTGGCAAGCATTTGATGAAGGCCGTCTCAAAGAAGACGGCCTTTTCCGTGCGTTCGCATAGAGGCAATCGTTTAACGACGCCTGTTCGTTGCAACGGCTTGCTTTTTTTCGCGAATCGTGTTTTAATGGGCGAATGAGGACATTTTACGGAAAATTCGTCAAGCGACTTTTGGATGTCGCGTGTTCGGCGTTCCTTCTCGTCGCGCTCTCGCCCGTATTTGCGGCGCTCGCGTTGCTCGTCGCTGTGCGATTGGGGCGACCTGTGATCTTTCGCCAAGAACGTCCGGGCAGAGACGGGCGCATTTTCGAAATGTACAAGTTTCGCACTATGACGGACGGACGGGCAGGGGACGGCGAACTCCTGCCCGATGCGGACAGACTCACCTCGTTCGGCGAGGCGTTGCGACGGGCTTCTTTGGACGAATTGCCGGAACTGATCAATATCCTGAAAGGCGATATGAGCTTCGTCGGGCCGAGACCGTTGCTCGTAAGATATTTGACGCGTTACAGCCCCGAACAGGCGCGTCGCCATGAAGTTCGCCCGGGATTGACGGGACTTGCGCAGGCAAATGGCCGCAATGCCGTCGACTGGCCGCGAAAATTTCAATACGACGTTTGGTATGTCGATCATCTCTCCTTCTCGCTGGATATAAAAATTCTCGTCATGACCGTGAGATCCGTCGCAAAGAGGGAGGGCATATCGCAGGATGGGAACGCGACGATGGAGGAGTTTAAGGGGAATTCGGACGATGAATGAGGAATGCCCGGAAAGCAGAGGAACAAAAAGACTATGAAAGAGATTTACATTATAGGCGCCGGTGACTTTGGGAAGGAAATCGCGGACACGATTCATGCGATAAACCGCGTGAAGCAAACATTTCATATTGTGGGATATATTGACGATGACAACTCCCGTAAGGGCGAAACGATCAACGATTTGGAGATCATCGGAGACACGGACGAGTTTATTCGCATCAGCCGCCGACGCGCCGAAGGTTTTGCGAAGACCGAAAAGAGCGATATTTCAAAAGACCGGACGATACTGCCGTCCGCCGTTATTTCCGTAGCGGATCCCATCGTCAAAAGCCGTCTCGCGCGAAAATTGGATGGGCACGCGGTCTGGGAAAACATCATTCATCCGACCGCGAGCATCTCGCCTTACGCGACGTTCGGGCAGGGAATAGTCATCCAATCCTTTGTGTATGCGGCTCCGAATGCGATGATTGAAAACCATGCGCACGTCAATGTGTTGAGCAGTGTCGGTCATGATGTGCGTGTCGGCGAGTTTTCGTCCGTCATGGTTCAATCCGCTCTGTCAGGCTTCTCGACGTTGGGGCAGTGCGCTTATATCGCAACCGGCGTGACGATTTTGCCGGGGATACATATCGGAAGCAATACGCACGTGGGCGCGGGCTCGGTGGTGACGAAAGACCTCCCCGACGATGTTGTCGCTTACGGTTCCCCCTGCAAAGCGATTCGCCGGAATCGGTAAATGACGTTAAATGAAAAACTCAGCGCGACCCCCGAACGGTGATTACATGATCGCTCGGGCCCGTTGCTTTTTCAATGATAAAAAAGTGCTGCCCGCGCCCTC
>JAIRTJ010000140.1 GCA_031254995.1 Eubacteriales Family XIII. Incertae Sedis bacterium | reverse complement strand
GCGGCGATGGATGAATGCATTCAATTCGAGTGGGCGCGCATACCTCACTTCTACCGCGCGTTTTACGTTTACAAATACGCTACGGGCTATTCCGCGGCCGCGGCGATCGCCGATCGCATTCTGACGAAGGGGAAACGCGCCGCGAACGACTATATTCGCTTCCTTAAATCGGGGGAAAGCGACGATCCCATCGAGCTGCTGAAGATCGCGGGAGCGGACATGAGCAAGCCGGGGCCGATCAACGACGCGATGGCCGTTTTTCGAGGTCTGGTGGATGAATTGGAACGATTCTCCTGAGGCGCGCGGATGCGCGAACAATGGCGGATTGGAGAGGAACAACATGGCTGAACGCATCGTGAACATCACGGAAAACGGACATGGGGCGTCGCCCGAGATACGCGAGCGCTTGAAAAACGGGTTGGAAGCCCGCGGCTTCGTCGTACCCGAAGCGTTCGACGCGCAAGCGGAGTTGATCATCTGCGTCGGCGGCGACGGCGCCTTGCTGAACATGCTCGCGCAATACGACTTTCCGCAAACTCCGATCGTCGGCGTCAACACGGGACATCTGGGATTCTTCCAGGAACTCGGCGTCGAGGAAATCGACGAGTTCATCGCGAGCTACATAGTCGGAAAATTCACGAAACAGACCTACAAGACCGTCTTCGCCGACATCGTGACCGACTCGGAGCGAACTCGCGTGAAGGGACTCAATGAAATCGCGGTGAGGGGAGGGTTTTCCCACGCGGCGCACTTGGATATCTATATCGGAGACAGCTTCGTCGAGAAATTCTGCGGAGACGGAATTTTGATCGCGACAGCGGCGGGCAGTACGGCCTATAATTATTCCCTGGGCGGCGCGATCGTGGATCCGAGGCTCGACCTGATCCAAGTTACGCCCATTGCGCCGATCAACTCCACCGCCTATCGATCGTTCACATCGGGCATACTCCTGCCGCCGGATCTTTCATTGAATATCTTCCCCGAGTATCCCAAGTCCGATGAGATGCGGATCGTGGCGGACGGAACGGAGATGATGTTTTCCGGCATTCGGGAGATATGCGCCGGCTTCAATCGGGAGGGCGTCACCCTCTTGCGATTTAAGGACTACGACTTCTGGAATACGGTAAAGCGAAAGTTGCTCAGGGATGGAATATGATCTGACATGCGAGATCGGTCGAGATGAGGCCGGCATGACCGTCAAGGGCGCATTGCGCCGTCGACGCGGCGTTTCCCTGCGTCTGATTCGTCGCATCGCCAACGGAAACGGCGCCGTCTTCGTGAACGGCGAGCCGGCGCGATTCGTCGACAGGATCTCGTCCGGGGATGTGATCGGTCTCATGTATCCGCAGGAGGAAAGCGACATCGCTCCGCAGGACATTCCCATCGTCGCGCTCTTCGAAGACGACGATCTTTTGGCGGTCGACAAGCAGCCGGGCGTCGTCGTCCATCCGACGAAGGGTCATCCTGACGGAGCCATCGCCAACGGCGTCGCGAACTACATGCGCGCACGCGGGGAGCGTTATCGCATCCGGTTCATCAATCGCTTGGACATGGACACCTCGGGAGTGCTCTTGATCGGAAAAAACGGTCGCGCTCAGAGCGATTTCGCCGCAAAGGCGAACACATGTTCTGTCGAAAAGAAATACGTCTCCGTCGTAAACGGCCTGGTCGCGTCGGATGAAGGCGTCATCTCCCTGCCCATCGGCTTGGAATCGGAAGGCGTCGCGCGACGAATCGTGCGAGACGACGGACGCCCGTCCGTCACGCACTATCGCGTAAAGGAGCGGTTCGCGCAGGGTTTTACGCTTTTGGAATTGGAGCTGCGCACGGGGCGCACGCATCAGATAAGGGTTCATCTGGCGCACATCGGACACCCTGTTCTCGCGGACGCTCTCTACGGAGGCGAATCCCTTCCCCTCATCGGTCGCCAAGCGCTTCACGCGGCATCGCTGCGCTTCCCTCACCCGACGCGAGAGGAGGAGATATATATCGAAGCTCCCTTGCCGGAGGATATGAAACGGTGCTTGGACGCGTTGCGCTCGCACTCCTCAAAATAATGAGTCGTTGACGCCGGGGACAAAAAAGTAGTAAAATAGAGAGTCAATAAAGGAAATCGTTACGGGAAACGGGAATTTGCCCGCAGGGGCTATTCTCCTTCTCGAAATCGGGAATGGAGGCAATCATGGCAAAGATATTTTATGAGAGCGATACGAATATCGCGCTGTTGGACGGAAAGACGGTCGCGATCATCGGTTACGGAAGCCAAGGGCACGCGCATGCGCTGAATCTCAAAGAGAGCGGCGTAGACGTCGTCGTCGGGCTGTACGAGGGCAGCGCTTCGTGGCAGGTCGCCGAAAAGGCGGGGCTCAAAGTCGCGACGGCGGATGAAGCCGCGAGCAAAGCCGATCTCATCATGATTCTGGTTCCCGATGAAAAGCAGAAGGATATATACGAAAGAAGCATCAAGAAGCACCTCACCGAGGGCAAGGTCTTGGCGTTTGCGCACGGATTCAATATTCATTTCAAACAGATCGTGCCGCCGTCTCATACGGACGTGATCATGATCGCGCCCAAGGGACCCGGGCATACGGTTCGCAGCGAGTATCTCGAGGGCAAAGGCGTACCCTGCCTGATCGCAGTGGAACAGGACGCGTCCGGCAAGGCGACGGACATAGGTCTCGCCTACGCCGCGGGAATCGGCGGCGCGCGAGCGGGCGTTCTCAGAACAACCTTCCGCGAGGAGACGGAAACGGATCTGTTTGGCGAGCAAGCCGTTCTCTGCGGCGGCGTGACAGCTCTCATGCAGGCGGGATTCGAGACCTTGGTCGAGGCGGGTTACGAGCCCGAAAGCGCGTATTTCGAATGCATACATGAGATGAAACTCATCGTCGATCTGATTTATCAGGGCGGATTCGCGAATATGCGTTATTCCATCTCCAATACCGCGGAATACGGCGATTACGAGATCGGCAAGCGCATCGTCACCGATGAGACGAAGGCAGAGATGAAGAAGGTGTTGGCCGAGATACGAGACGGATCTTTCGCCAACCGTTGGATTACGGAAAACATGGCGGGACGACCCCACTTCCTCGCGACTCGGCGAATGAAGGCCGAGCATGAACTGGAGAGGGTAGGCAAGGAACTGAGGAAGATGTACAGTTGGGGGAAAGATCAATAGATGACACTTACAGGCGCGCAAATCATAATGGAATGCTTGCTCGAACAGGGCGTCGATACGATATTCGGATATCCCGGCGGTCAGATCATGCCCCTGTACGACGCATTGTACGATTATACGGAGGACGGACGAATCCGTCACATACTGACGAGTCATGAGCAGGGCGCGACGCACGCGGCTGACGGTTACGCGCGTTCCTCGGGGAAGGTGGGCGTGTGTTTTGCCACGAGCGGGCCCGGCGCGACGAACACGGTGACCGGCATAGCGACGGCCTAGATGGACAGTTCTCCAATCGTCGTCATCACGGGACAGGTTCCCATCGCATCCATCGGCAGGGACTCGTTTCAGGAAGTGGACATCGTGGGAATCACATTGCCCATCACGAAGCACAGCTTTGCGTTGCGCGATGCGAACGATGTCGGGCCGGCTGTCAGAGAAGCCTTTCGCATTGCGAAGAGCGGCAGGCCGGGACCCGTGCTCATCGACGTGCCCAAGGATCTGCTCGTAGGCAAGGCGTCCTATGAAAAGCAGGAACCCTTGCCGGCCTTCGCGTCGCCGACCGTGCCGCAGGAGACGATCGAACGACTCGCGACCTGCATCAACGAGGCCGAGAGACCCGTCATCTGCGCGGGCGGAGGCGTGAACGCGACCGACGCATCCGAGGAACTCACGAAATTGGCGAAGAAATCCCGCATACCCGTGGGGACGACGCTGATGTCTCTCGGTTGTTTCGATCGACAGGATCCTCTGTCGCTGGGCATCATCGGCATGCACGGGCAGAAGGAAGCGAATTTGGCGGTGCACAATTGCGATCTGCTCATCGCCGCAGGCGCGCGGTTCAGCGATCGCGTGACGGGCGATGCATCGCGTTTCGCGCGGGACGCCCGCATCGTGCATATCGACATAGATCGATCCGAGATCGGCAAGAATGTCGATGCGGATTTCAGCGTCGCGGGAGACGTGAAAGACGTATTGAGCAGGCTGATTCCCAAGGTGAAGCGAAACGATCGCAGGGCGTGGAACGAACAGGTGCGAAGCTATGTCGCGCCGCCCGCGCAAAGCGACGGATTCTGCCCCGGCGTCATCATAGATACGGTGCACGAGATTTTCGGCGACGAAACGATAGTGGCCACCGATGTGGGGCAACATCAGATGTGGACGGCT
>JAIRTJ010000110.1 GCA_031254995.1 Eubacteriales Family XIII. Incertae Sedis bacterium | reverse complement strand
GGTTCCATATGCAAATCCTTCCTCCGAAACAAGGCGTTTGATCGGACGCGCGATCGTTCTATTTGCCGAACATGAATGTCATCGTGAGTCGACATACCTCCCGGTCGCCGCTGTACGCGACGCCCGCGCCCATGCCGCCCCTGCTCCTGATTCTCACCAAATCGACCTCCAATCGGAGCGTGTCTCCCGGCGCGACCTTGCCTCGAAATTTCGCGTCCTTTATGCCGCCGAAATAAGCGATCTTGCCCTTATTCTCCGGAAGCGAGAGAATGCCCACGGCGCCCGTCTGCGCCAAGGCTTCCGCGATGAGTACGCCGGGCATGATCTTCTCCTCGGGAAAATGCCCTTTGAAATAGTATTCGTTTTCATCCACATACTTTCGCGCCACCGCGCGTTTTCCAGGCTCCAATTCTATGATCTCGTCGATCAGGAGAAAGGGATCGCGATGCGGAATGAGTTCCATGATTTGATCTCGGTCAAGTATCATTGTCGTCTCCTTATGCGTTTTTCTCGGTCGGAACCGTCAATCTTCGCAACGCTTGAAAATAATCGTGGCGTTGTGACCTCCAAATCCCAACGAATTGGAGAGGGCGCATCGCACGTCGGCCCGCCTGCAACCGTCCGTCACGTAATCCAAATCGAGTTCTTCGTCCTTCACCCGGTATCCCGCGGTCGGAGGGATGACACCATCGTTGATCGCCCTGATGCAGAACAGAGCCTCCGCCGCTCCGGCCGCTCCCAACATATGCCCGGTCATAGACTTCGTCGAGCTGACCGGGATGCCGTAAGCTGCGTCGCCGAACACCGACTTGATCGCCCGCGTCTCGCAGAGATCGTTCAGCGGCGTACTCGTGCCGTGGGCGTTGATGTATGAGATGTCCTCGGGCGCCAAACCCGCCGTCTCCATAGCCGTCCGCATCGCCTGCGCCGCGCCCTCTCCCGTCTCCGAGGGCTGCGTGATGTGAAAGGCGTCGTTCGTGGAACCGTAACCGATGATTTCCGCCAGGATATTCGCGCCCCTCGACAAAGCGAAATCCATGGACTCGAGAATCAACATGGCGCTGCCCTCGCCCATGACGAATCCGTCTCTTTCCTTATCAAAGGGTATGGACGCCCTATCCGCGTCCCTGCTGAGCGACATGGCCGTCATATTCACGAAGCCCGCAAAACACGTGGGCGCAAACGGCGCCTCGGCGCCTCCTGCAATGATCGCGTCGATATAGCCGTGGCGGATGGCCCTCCACGCTTCGCCTATGGCGTTTGTGCCGCAGGAACAAGCCGTCACGATGTCGAGCGCGGATGCCTTCGCGTTGTTCGCGATGGCGATCTGTCCCGCGAGCATATTGCCGATGATCATTGGTACGAGCACCGGCGAGACCTTCCTCAGTCCGTGTTCCTCGCCCTTCCTGATCTCCTTCTCCAACGTGGCGATGCCTCCTATGCCGCTGCCGACATAGACGCCAAGCCGCTCAGGAGCGATATTATCTCCGCTTTTCAAGCCCGCCTGCGCCATCGCCTCCGCGGCCGCGACGACCCCGTATTGCGAAAACAGATCCATGCGCCGTCCCGCTCTCTTGTCGGGAAATTCAAATCCGCAAACCTGCGCGCCTATCTTCACCTTTAAATCCGACACATCGATTTTCGTGATCTCCGAAAACCCGTGTTTCCCCGCCTTGATGCGTTCCCACGTCTCATCCGCCGTGTTTCCGAGCGCTGTGACCGCGCCGATTCCCGTAACAACAACCCTCTGTTCCATCTGCCGCTCCTTCCGAACATTTGTTCTTTTAGATCAATTGAAATCCGCCCTTACGAAGGCCTGTTATATCATCATGCCGCCGTCCGCGCCGATCACCTGACCCGTAATGTACGAAGCGTCGTCGGACGCGAGGAAGGCGATCAATTTCGCGACCTCCTCCGGCCGCCCCGCGCGCCTCAAACCGATGCGGGATAACGAAGCTTCTCTCTGCGCATCCGTCAACGCATCCGTCATGTCCGTTTCGATGAAGCCCGGCGCCACGGCGTTGACCGTGATGTTGCGCGGGCCGAGTTCCTTTGCCGCCGACAGAGTCAGACCGATCAGACCTGCTTTCGACGCCGAGTAATTGATCTGCCCCGGATTGCCGCGCACACCCGCAATCGACGAAATATTGATGACGCGCCCGCTTCTCTGCTTCGTCATGAGCGGCGCCGCCGCCTGCAACATGTAAAATGCTCCGCTCAAATTGGCGGCGATCACCTCGTCGAAGTCCGAAGCCTTCATGCGAAGCAACAATTTATCGTTCGTGATTCCCGCGTTATTTACTAGGACATCGACCGTGCCGAGCAACGCCTTTGCTCGCTCGACGACCGAACGAGCAAAATCCGCGGATGCCGCGTCTCCCTTGATCAGTTCCGTCCTCGCGCCGAAAGCCGCAAGCATGTCCCTCGTTTCCGCCGCGGCTTCCTCATTCCCTCTGTAAGTGAGGATCAGGTTCGCGCCGTTTTTTGCGAATTCGATCGCCGTCGCGCGACCGATGCCCCGCGTACCGCCCGTAATGATCGCGTTCTTATTGTGCAACATCTCTTATTTCTCCTATCGTCTTCATCAAACTTTCGCCGTCCTCCGCGTTGAAGGCGCATGCGTCCGGCGCGATTCGCTTGACAAGTTTCGTCAACGTCTTGCCCGGCCCGAATTCCGCAAAGCAACGAATGCCGTTCGAACGCATGTTCTCTATGGTTTCCTGCCAAAGAACGGGGCGTCTGACCTGCTCCGCCATCCTGTCTCGCACCCACGCGTCGATCGTCGAATCCTTCGGTTTTCCGTCGAGAAAATTTTTGCCCGTAATATTCGAGCAGAGCGGCGTTTTCGGCGACCCGAACGTGTAATTCTCGAGAAAACGCCTGAAGTTTTCCGACGCGGAGTTCATGATGGGAGTGTGGAAGGCCGTGCTCACGTTCAGGGGAATGATCTTCAAGCCCTCGTCTCTTCCGACCGTCTTCAGACGATCAACGGCTTCCTTATCGCCGGCGACGACGGTCTGACCCGGGGCGTTGAAATTCACGGCCTCCAACACGTCGCGACCGCGCGCCGCTTCTACGGATCGCAAAACCGATTCGCGCGACCCCATCAATGCCGCCATAGCGCCGCGCGGCGAACCGTCCGAACGCCGACCGGCTTCCGACATAAGTTCGCCTCTTTTGCGCACGATCTCAAGCCCCGTCTCGATATCCGCAACGACGCCTGACGCCGTATACGCCGCGTATTCTCCGAGGCTGAATCCTGCCATACCCGCGATCTCAACGCGCGCTTGCGTTTCCTTCGCGAGTTCGTCGAGAAACGAGACCCACGCCGCCATGCTCACGGTATAGACCGCAGGTTGCGTGATCGCCGTCTGTTTCAACGCATCCTCATCGCCGTCGAAACACCAATGTTTGATATCGTCGCCCGCGCGATCAAACACGTCTTTGGCCGCGGGAAAATTCTCATACAGGTCTCTCCCCATGCCGACATATTGCGCGCCCTGTCCCGAAAAAAGCGCTCCTATCTTCATGAACGCTCCCATTTGCGCGATTTGCGCGGGAACAGATCCCAAGGTCGAAACGCATCGCTTTCAGAACTCACGTTCACATCCGACCTCCCGTTTCGAAAAGAGCGCGACGGCTCTCGTATATTTCCTGCGCTTCGCGGAACATATCCCTGATGATCTCCGCCGCCGGACGTTCGCGTTTGACCAGACCCGCGATCTGGCCGGACATAACCGAACCGTTCGCGACGTCTCCGTCAACCGCGGCCATGCGAAGCGTCCCTGCCATTCTTTTCTCAAAATCCTCGGGGTCGATCCCCTGTCTCTCCAACGCGAGCGTCTCCTTTGACATGCGATTTTTCAAGACGCGCACGGGATGCCCCGTACTCCTGCCCGTCGCGACCGTATCCGTATCCTTCGCCTTCAGAATCATGTCCTTGTATGCTTGCGCGATCCGGCATTCCTCCGCAACGAGAAACGCGGTGCCGACCTGTACGCCGCACGCGCCCAACATGCAGGCCGCCGCCACGCCTCTGCCGTCCGCGATTCCGCCGGCCGCGACGACGGGAATGTCCACAGCGTCCGCAACCTGCGGAACCAATGCCATGGTCGTAAGCTCGCCGATATGTCCCCCGGCCTCAGTTCCCTCCGCGATAACGGCGTCCGCGCCGCTCCGCGCCAATCTGACCGCCAAGGCGACGGACGCCACGACGGGACACACCAAAATGCCCGCGTCCTTGAGCGTTTGCATGTATTTGCCGGGATTGCCCGCGCCGGTCGCGACGACCGCAGGCCGTTCCTCCGCGAGCATCCGCATGATATCGTCCGCATGGGGATTCATCAGCATCACATTGACGCCGAAAGGTTTGTCCGTCAATTCGCGCGCTTTCGCTATCTGTTCGCGAACAAAGGCGGCGTCCGCGTTGCCTGCGGCGATCAAGCCCAATCCGCCGCCGTTCGATACGGCCGCCGCGAGCCGATAATCCGCGATCCAAGCCATGCCGCCTTGTATGATCGGGTATCGAATGCCTAAGAGTTTTGAAATATCTTCCATCGCCGGTCTTCTCCTTTTGCGGCGGGCGCATCTGTTTCGCCCGCGAAAATGATTTATCGCCAAATCGATTGTAGCGAATTCGTTATACGTTGTCAATCTCGCGCATCCATTCGGATCGGATCTTGCCCCTTCCGGTGAGTCGCGACCTCAAACCCCGAAATACGAAGAAAGGCCTGCTGAGATCAGAGGGATCGTAATCATCGAAAACAAGGTCGTCAAAAATGTCGCTTCCGCGGCAAGACGCGTATTCGCGCCGTAGACTTCGGCCAAGACAGGAATGACCGCCGCGCCGGGCAACATGACGTTTAACAGGATGATGCACACGGGCAACGGGTCGAGATCGAACGGCAACAAAACGGCGAAAATCAACGCGGGTATGATCAGGAGCTTTACGACCGTAAAGGTCGCCAGTCGGTAATTCGAGACGAGAACCTTTATCTTGCTTTCCGTGAGCTGAATGCCGACAACGATCATGCACAGCGGCGTCATCATCGAGCCTGCGAGCGAAATCGCGTCGTCGATGAACGCGGGAATATCTATTTGAAGAAAGAATATCAAAAGGCCGATGAACGAGGAAACAATCGGCACATTGATCAAATCCTTCGGGCTGAAATTCGGAGCGGATGCTGCGGAATCCTTGGGATTTCGGCCTCTTATCAAATTCCAAGCGCCGAACGAATACACGAACATCGGCGAAATTCCGCCCATAAGAACCATGAGAAACAAGCCCTTGGATCCGTATAGCGCGTAGGCGAGAGGCCATCCCATGAACGCGTTGTTCGTAAAAACGGTCGTATTCTCGTAAATCACTTGTTCGCTCTTGTCCGTCTTGAGAATCTTGCAAAAAAGCTTAGCGACCAACAATGACAAGACGAAGGAACCGACATACGCGATGAGGATGATGAGCATGAGAGAAAGCGATTCCCTGTTGCGCTCCTGCTCGCTCATGGAATGGATCACCGCGCAAGGAGCCGCGATGTTGATGACGATGCTCGACAGGTATTTTCCGGACTCCAAGGGAAGCATGCCGGCCCTCGACACGACAAAGCCAACGATTACAAATATGAAAATGCTGACAATATTCAGCAACGCCATCAAAAGACCTCCGAATGATCGCAAACGCGCTCCGTCTTTCCTGCGACTTGAATTCAATTGATTTCGGAAACGGGGACATCGAGCGATTCCATTATATCACAAAAAAAGGCACAAGCGCAGTCATTTGTGATCCGCAGAGGCCTTTTCTCTCTCGAGAGCGAAAAAATCGCGAAATCTCGCGGGTTAAGCGTTCACAACATTGATCGGGGAGCCCGCGATGAACATCCTGAGATTTTCAACAGCGACATCCATCAGCCGTTGTCGGCTCTCCTTCGATGCCCAACTGATATGCGGCGTGATGATGCAGTTCTTTGCCTTCAAAAGCGGATTGTCGGCGCGTATCGGTTCCTCGGAGGCCACGTCAAGTCCCGCGGCGTAAACCTTCCCGCTATCCAGCGCCTGAGCCAAATCGCGTTCCTCTATCAACTTGCCGCGGCCGTTGTTGATGATGATCACACCGTCCTTCATTTTCGCGATGCTGTCCTTGTTGATGAAGCCCTCCGTTTCCGGAAGAAGCGGACAATGCAGGGCGATCACGTCCGATTCGGCGAATATTTCATCCGTCGACACGTACTCGGCGATTGCCCTCCCTTGTTCGCTCGGGCGAGAACCGCTCGCCAACACCCGCATTCCCATCGACTTCGCGATACGGCCGGTCACCTGCCCGATCTTGCCGAATCCGATGATGCCGATGGTCTTGTTTTGCAATTCGATCAGCGGGTAATCCCAAAAGCAGAAATCCTGCGACTGAGCCCATCGCCCCTCGTGCACCGCTCGATCGTGATGGCCGATGCGGTGGCAAATTTCCAACAACAGGGCGATCGCAAATTGTCCAACCGCCTCCGTGCCGTAGGCCGGCACGTTGCAGACGGGAATTCCCCTTTTCGCCGCAGCCTCCGTATCCGCCACATTGTATCCTGTCGCCAAAACGCACACGAACCGAATGCTCGGGCAACGCTCGAACACCTCTTCGGACAACGGCGTCTTGTTCGTATAAACCGCTTCAGCATCGCCGATCCGCGCCGTGATCTCAACTATGTCGGTCACGGAAGTGCGGTCGTACACCGTCAGATCTCCCAACTCTTCCAACGGCGCCCAACTCAGGTCGCCGGGGTTTTCCGTAAATCCGTCCAATACCGTAATCTTCATCGCAGAATGCCTCCTTTTTGACGCGCGAAAACGACGTTGTCGAAATCGTTCTCCGCGTTAAAATATTATAACGCAAATCCGACGATTATTCAAAACGCGCAGAACAGGCACGCGGCCTGCTCTCCTTCCGCCGGAAGTCGATAAATCTCGCGAAGCTCTGCCTGATATCTCGATCTCCCGGCGTGACGCGGCGGCCGACATCTCGCAAGCGTATTGACAAACCGTTCGCCGCGACATATAATCACACTGTAACGCGCTAAAGCAAACGACGACGGACAATCGCACGCGAGCGGTGCGATCTCGAATGCGTCGCCGCGGACGGGAGGATATCTCATGGCATACAAATCAAAATTCGCGAATGAAGAAACCGAGTTGCTTTTCGGCGCGATTCTCTCTCTGGAAACGAAGGAGGATTGCTATCGCTTTTTCGAGGATGTCTGCACCGTAGGCGAATTGAAAGCCATCGCGCAACGGTTTTACATCGCAAAACTGCTGTCGGAAAACCGCACGTATCAGGATATCGAACAGCGGACGAAGACCAGCACGGCGACCATCAGTCGGATCAGTCGTTGCCTCAAATACGGGGCGGACGGATACAAAAAAGCTCTCGAGCGACTGAACCGCGCCTAGGCATAATCCGCCGAACGGATCGCACCGGCATACGCGTCGCAGAAAACAAGACGGCGGGATGAATGACCGCTTGTTGCGAGGCGGGAACGCTAGCATAATTTCATCCAATATTGTGAATATTTCCAATTCCATGAAAAGAGATTCTTCCCTTGTCAATTGAAGCTGACTGTGTTATCATTTTCAGCGTAGCGTACACGCAAGACGCATTCTTATCGCGACGCGGGGTTCGTCCGCGCGGAAACGCGTTTTGCGAGGTATATGTAGGAGCTGTTTCGCCAAGTCCGATGCGGAGACGGATGCCTCGAGTCTCCGAACGGCGAAACGCGGCAGTCATTGCGGAGTTTTGCGCCCGGCGGCGCGAGCGCGCAATTCATGAAGCGACGTCACTGAGACGGGTTTTCGAAATCCGGTTCGCGCGGCGTCAGAAGGAAGGCAGGAAAACATCATGTTGCAGACGATCGCTGTGATTTCCCTTGGGGCCTTTACGGTCGTAAGCGTTTTGGTTGGGGTGTTTTCATCTCGCAAGACGAAGACGATGGAAGGCTTTTTGCTTGCGGGGAGAAATATGGGTCCGTTGCTTTCGGCATTTTCATACGGCGCCTCATATTTTTCCGCCGTAATCTTCATCGGATATGCGGGTATGTTCGGTTGGATCGTCGGCATGGGCAGCATTTGGATCGGCATTGGCAACGCCGCACTCGGTTGTCTCATCGCTTGGCTCGTCCTCGCGAAACCCACACGACGCATGACGCACAAATTGGATGCGAGAACCATGCCCGAATTTTTTTCGGCGAGGTTTTTAAGCAAGCGCATGAAGATCTTCGCCGCGCTCATCATATTCATATTCTTGGTACCCTATGCGGCCGGCGTCTACAAGGGACTCGGCTCGCTGTTCAGCGTCATATTCACGCAAGCGTCTCCTACGATCTGCATGGCCATCGTGGCGGTTTTGACCGCCGCGTACCTGGCGCTGGGCGGCTATGTCGCCACGGCGTGGAACGATCTCATTCAGGGTTGCATCATGATATTCGGCCTGTCGTGCATGGTGATTTTGCTCGTAAACCAACCCGAGGTCGGCGGTTTTTCTCAAGCGTTTGAACGTCTCAGGGCGATCGATCCGTCCTTGGTCAATCCAACGGGCGGCGCAAACGGAAAGATGCTCTTCGTCAACATCATGCTGACGAGCTTCGGCGTCTGGGGCATGCCTCAGATGATTCACAAGTACTATGCGATCAAGGAGGGAGGCAGCATACGAATCGCAACCGTCGTATCTACGATATTTGCGCTGTTCATCGGTTGCGGCGCGTATTTTACGGGCTCGCTTTCGCATCTATTCATTAAATCGAACGCGAACGGTATGCCGGATATCGAGGGCGGATACGATTTTGTCATCCCGACGGTATTGACGAACGCATTGACGAACGACGTGTTTTCCGTAATCATTCTGTGCATCGTCATGCTCCTCCTTCTGTCCGCATCCATGTCTACCCTGTCGGCCCTCGTGCTGTCGTCCAGCTCGGCTGTCACGATCGACCTGATCGAGGAGATAAAACCGAACATCGGCAAGAGGACTCACGTAATGGTAATGCGCGCATTCTGCATGATCTTCGTGGCGCTCTCCTTCCTGTTCGCGACGATGAACATCTCGTTTATCGTCAATTTGATGAGCTTTTCATGGGGCGTCGTGGCGGGTTCCTTTATCGGTCCGTTCATCTGGGGATTGTACAGCAGATTCATCACGCGCGCGGGCGCGTGGTCAGGATTGCTCGCGGGTCCCGTCGTCGTCGGATCGTTGCTCGCATACAACACGGCGCAAATCGGGTTTGAAGCCGCGAAGGGCTTGGCGCCTCAGTTCGGCGTCGCGGCCATGGCAATCTCGCTCGTCGTCGTTCCCGTCGTCAGCTTACTGACGGCGAAAGGCCGCTACGGAGCGGATCATATCGAAAGGGTATTCGGCGAGAACGATGCGGAGATCGCGAATTGAGGCGTTGATCTCAGCGGCGAAATCAGACTTCGAGATCGGCGACGCGCGCGTCCCGAACGATGAATTGCGCGCTTTCTCTTCCGTTCCAACTGTTTACGTCGAGGACGCCCGTGAGAGAAAGCTCCTCTCCTTCAGCGATGATTTCGGCGTATTCCTCCGCCGCGCCGAAGAGTACGCAGGGTACGCCGTCGGCTGTAAAGCGCATGTGCCTTCCGCCCGCGCCCATGCGTTTCACATTTTTGACGGGAACGTTCGACAGGCGCAGGAGCGGTCTCGGGTTTCCCATGCCCGTCGGCTCAAACATGCGCAATCGTTCGGCCAACTCGAGCGTGAGTTCCTGTGCCGACACCTCTGCGTCTATGCGCGCCTTGCCGTCGAGCAGATCCGGAAACGCGTCAAGCAATTCGGCCATATCCTCGTTCAGCAGCTCTCTCAGCAGATCCTCGTTATCCTCGATCATCGTAAAGCCCGCAGCCATGGCGTGTCCTCCCAGTTTTAGAAACATGTGGGCATGACGTCTGAGCATGGCGATGATATCCGCGCCCGGCACGCTTCTCGCCGAGCCCTTGAGAAGTTTTTGCGCGCGGCTATTCGACCCGGAGCCGCCTTCTTCCGAAGAGGTCTCAGAGAGCACGATCGCAGGCAAACCGTATTTGTCCTTGACCCTGCCCGCGACGATTCCTGACACGCCCTCGTGCGAACCGGACGGTCGAAGCAGAAGGATGCGATCTTCCGCGTATCGTTCCTTTGCCAACTCCGCGCATTGTTCCGTCAAACGCTCCTGCAATTCGCGGCGTTCAGCATTGTATTGAATCAATTCTTCGATGATCTCATCCGCCTTCGCCTCATCCTCCGCGAGAAAGAGCTCCGCTGCGGGCGACGCGTCGGCCATTCTGCCCGCGGCGTTGATGTGCGGCGCTATGCCGAATGCGATGTTGTGCGCGACGATCTCGCCGGTCTTGAGCCCGATGGCCGACGCGAGTCTGCGCAAGACCGGTCTCCTACCCTTATTGAGGGCGGCAAGACCGTATTTTACAAGCGTTCTGTTCTCGTCCGTGAGCGGTATAACGTCCGCGACGGTAGCGATAGCCGTCAAATCGAGGGATTCGCGCAGAGCCGCCGCGACCGCGGCGTCGCCCGCATAGTACCGTTGCTTC
>JAIRTJ010000093.1 GCA_031254995.1 Eubacteriales Family XIII. Incertae Sedis bacterium | reverse complement strand
CTCGCGATAGCGATGTTTTTTTCGGCCAACGAACGGGGAACCTTAGCGACGGTATTCGTGTCTACGACCGCCGTATCAAGGACGACCACGGGAATACCGAGCTTGTGCGAAAGCGTCTGTTGCACCTCTCGTTCCGTTACGAAACCGAGTTCAATGACAGCCTGGCCGAATCGAATGTTGTTTTGCTTCTGGTAATCCAAGGCCTTTTGAAGCTGCTCATCGTTCAGGTATCCGTATTCCTTTAACAGTTCCCCTATACGGATCTGTCTGTTATCTGCCATATCTGCCTCCATCATTCACTGCTCGGCTCCGCGACTTTCACTGCTCAAGCCCCGCGCCCTTTTATCCCTGCGCCGGGTTCTCAATTCCCGTAAACCGCGTCGTCGGGACTCGCGATCTCCAGTATCAACGCCTGCGTCGGCGGATCGTGGTATATTTCGCCCTCGTCGACATCGTAAGGGGGCGCTTTGATCGCCGCGCCGCTCGCCTGCGTATTGAGCAATTGCAGTGACGTACTCCGTTTTAACGTCAATTCTCCGTCCTGATTGTATATGAAAACCGTCAATGTGACAGCTTTCGGCTTGTTATTTTCAACCTTATCCACCCTGTACTGCAGGGAGATGAGGCGTTTATGATAGAACGAACCCCCCAAGAGATTTATCGCGCTGCTCGCGTCAGCGCGCTTGAACCACAGCATTCCCTTGCCGTTCGTCGCGACGGCTCCCGACGCGTCTCCCGTATAGACGACGGCGCGCTCACCGGCCAACGCCGCGTTGAACTCGTTTGTCGCATTCTGCGGAATCACCGTTACGGCGGGTGCGTAGAGCAATTGCCCTGCGACGAAATCGAGCGCCGCGTCCGCGACGGATGAATTCGTCGCCCTGTCCGCCGTGTGCGCGGTCAGGCGGGAACTCGAGATGATCAGTCCCGAAGAGACGACGATCAAGATGCCCAAAATGACAAACGTCACGATCACCTCGACGAGCGTGAAACCCTTGTTCTCGTTTGCTGTGCGTCTCATCGGATCACACTCCGTCGGGCACGAATACACGGAATGTCTTCCCGTCTTCCGCATAGGCCGCGATGTCGCCCGGGATTTCGTAATCGATTCCGCCCGCGCTGAACGCGAGACCGTTGCTCAAAGAAGCCTCTTTCGTCCCGTTCTTGCCCGACGCGATGTTCTCTTCCAGCGTTTGATCCGCGTATTGAATCCGCTCGCTCTTCGCCAATACATTGGCGATCGCATAAAAGCCAAAAACCGCGACTGCGGCGATGACGGCGATCATCGCGAAAGCGATCATCACCTCGATCAACGTCATCCCTTGTTTTGTTTTCAATGTACTCTTCGAGCTCTCTTTGTTTGTCATGTATGTACCTGTCTGTATTGTTGTCTTCCGAGCCGAAACGCCGATCGCGCATTCGCGCAAATCGCCGTCGCCGCCCGTTCCTCATCCGGTCGTTTAAAAATCTCCTAACAGATCATCGGTATTTTCCGTGCTTTCGCCCGAGGACTCTCCCTCGGAGCCCTCTCCGCTTTGCGAGGGCCTCGTGTAGTCGTATCCGTCCACCATGACGTAGACCTTAAAGACCAAGCTGACGTCGATTTGATCCACCATGCGAATCGCGTCGGAGTCTCCCGAAGTCGCAGCAATGTCGCCGATCGCATCGAGGCTGTCGGCATTGATAATCGTATCGACATCGCCGGACGCCTTCGAATACGTGAACGATGCGATCCGAACGCCGGTCTTTCCGACGACATTCGTCAGCAACGCGGAGAGATCCAGCACCGTGCCCTTTGCCGATACGTTGATCGTATAGACGAAGACGCTCGACGCATCGCCCGCATTGCCCTCGGGATTTGTCGCATCCTCGCCTTCGGGCGTTTCTCCCGTCGTCAAATGCGCGGAACCGAAGGGCTGAATTTCCACAAGCCCGAGAGGTTGCTTGGACAGCGTCTGCGGATCTAAATTCGCGGCGAGAAGCAACCCTGTGATCATTTCGTCCAACGACTCGGGATCCATGGGCGAATTGAACATGGGTCGCAATTCGGCGTAAGTCTCCTGGGCTTCCGCGAATTCCTTCTTGTATCTGTCGATTTGCGCGATGGCATTTTTGTAATCATTTTCCTTTTGTTCGAGCGTCGCAATGTCGCCCTGCAACTCTCGATACTTGTCCGCGCCCGGAATAACGCCGAAATATATGATTGCGCCGGACACAATGATGACGACCATCGCGTAGATCAGGATACGGTCGCGCTTGGATAATGACGCCAAAATGGATTTCTTAACGGAAGCGGCGCCGCCCGCGTTCGATTTCGTCGCTTGTTCATTCATTTCCATCACCTGCTTCTTCGTTCGAAGCCTCCGTATTTCCGTCAAAATCCTGCGGGTTCACAAGGCAACGTATGCTAAAAGTGTATTGCTTTTTGACGGTATCGTTGGACGTGACGCTGCCGTCGTCGTTGAGGATCGGCGTCCCGGGAATTGTGACGGAGTCGCCGGAGTAGCCCTCGTAAGTCACGTCGGTGAATATACCGCTGATTCTCAGCTGGGCGATGAACAACGGTATCCTCGTCACGCTGTCGCATGCCGCGGAGAAAGCGAGGATGCCGCTCTCGGAGTCATAGACCAAACCCGACATTTCGATGGTATCCCCGGCGAGAGAAAACAGTTTTTCGACCCCCGCCCCCGTGAGATCCGGATAGGTTTTGATCTTGTCCAAGGCTCCCGCTATCGCATCAACCATGGCGTTCGCGGATCTCGCGAGTTCTTCCGTCGTCCTCGACTCGTCGTACAACGACTGCGTGGACGGATCGTTCAGATAGATGGTC
>JAIRTJ010000033.1 GCA_031254995.1 Eubacteriales Family XIII. Incertae Sedis bacterium | reverse complement strand
GTCAAAATCATCCTTTGTGACGTTTTCCCCGGAATTCAGTTGCAACATCTCCGCGCCGGTCTGTTCGCTGATGATGCCGGCCACATTCTTATTGCTCAATTCCACATGATAGACGCAGGGTATGCCTTCCTCCTTCACGGTATTTACGAGGTAGGCGATGGTCTTTGGCCCGGCGTCGGTCTGATCGCTGCAACCGACAAAGGCCGCCGCGTAATCGAGTCCGTATTGATCGACGAAGTAGCGGAACGGAAATCTGTCGGCGACGACGATCTTCTTCCGCGCCCCGCCGTCGACTACGGCCTGCAACTCCGCATCCGTCTTGCTCAGTTCCTCCTTGTACGCCTCCGCATTGGTTCTGTAGGCATCCGCGCGATCTTCGTCCTTTTCGATCATCGCATCCGCGATCGCGTCGACGAGCTTGAGCGCGTTCTTTGGAGACACCCAGATATGCTCATCGTATTCGGGCTCCTCTTCGGCATCCTCGCCTTCGTGCTCCTCTTCCTCCTCGGGTTCCATGCCTTCTTTCAACTCCTCCTCGACGCCCCCGGTGAAGTCGATGAGGCGCACGGTCTTCGTGCCGGCGGAGTCCATCGACGCGAGGATGTCGTCCGCCCATTCGTCGCTCTCGCCTCCGATGTAAAGAAATACATCCGCCTCCTGAATCGAGATGATGTCGGACGGGGTCGGGTCGAAATTGTGTATGCCGGAACCCGGATCGATCAGCATCGATACCTCGGCGAATTCACCGCCGATGGCTCGCGCAAAATCATACTCGGGGAAAATGGTGGTCACCACCTTGAGTTTTTCGGACGACTCCGCGCCGGCCGACGACTCGTCTTTCGAATTCGCGCCGCATGCCGCGAACAGGATCAAGATCAAGCAGACGACGCCTATCGCCGCCGATCGTTTCATTCGTCTTCTCATAGCGTTCTTTTTCGTTTTCATCATTCTGCTCCTCGTCGTTTCGCAACGACATATCATCGCGCTTTGCGATCCCTCTCCCGGCGACATTGGCGCCGAACTCGCGAGGAATCGCTGCATCACAGTCGCGCACGCCTTCACGCGCGCTCGAACGTCGCGCAAACGAATCCTCTTTTTCAAGGATCGCGAAATGTATTTTATTTCATTTTTTGGGTACTATATGCAATTCGCCCTTGAAAACACGGCCTGCCGCGTTTCGTCCCGAACAGGAAGCGCGAATCAATTATTCAATCGGATGCCCCGCGCGAAGAGCGCGCTATCGCCGAAGAAGCGCCGTCCGCCGGAAAGTCGGCATTCGCCTGAAAACGAGGCGAAAAGGCGCAACCCCGCGCAAAGCGCGAGAAACGCCGACACGGTTTTGAACGCCGTCAGATAGTTTTCGATTTTGGCGCAGGTCGGACACGACTGCGGATAGAAACCTCGATGAACGTGGGTCGCGACGAGCAACACGGAGGACAACAACAGCGCGACGATGCACAGCGCGACGATCATCGCCACGGTTCTTCGCGCCTTGCGGCCCATCATAATCCTTTGAACGGATGCAAACATGTGTTCTGCCCTTCCCTGTCGAAGCCCGGCGCAAACGACGCCGTCAAGATCATTATACCTCGCTGCGCGAGTTGTTTCAAGACCTTAGTCGACTTTGAGCCTCATCCGAAGGTCGCAAAACGATCAGATCCGAAGGTCGCAAAACGAACAGAGCCTTGCTCTTTCCCCCTCCGGATGATATGCTATTACCTCTGCGGGTTCAATTGCATCGGAGGCGGAAATTATGTTACTGAAAAAGGCGCTGAGAACCGAATTGACTGAACGACTCCAAGGCTTGGACGACGATTACAAAGAGAAGGCCGATCGCGCGATCGCGGATGTCCTGTTGCGGTCGCGGCTCTACAGCGAGGCCGACGCAATCTTCGCATACGCGGGTGTCCGCGACGAGATATGCACTTTATCCCTCATCGAACGGGCTTTGGCCGACGGAAAGCGAGTATGCGCGCCGGTCGTACACGGCGACGGACGCATGGAGGCCCGGGTGATCCGAGCCGCGGACGATCTGCGCCCGGGCGGCTTGGGTTTGCGCGAACCGAACGCGAGCTGTCCCGTCTGTCCGCCGGAGGATATCGACTTGGCGCTCGTCCCGTGCATCAGCTGCGATCCTTTCGGAAACAGATTGGGTTACGGCGGCGGCTATTACGACAGATATCTCAAGCGACTTTGGATGCCGAGAGCGAGCGCTCGCGACGCAGAGAACGCCCAAAAGGCGAAATGGCGACTCGGCGGCGCGAAAAAGGCCGTTTTCGCCGTTCTCTGTCGAGAACGCATGTTCAGTCAGCGTCTGCCCGAACGTTTTTTTGACGTGAAGATGGATTATTTCGCGACGGAGGAAGGACTATTCGCCGCGCTTCCCTCCGATATCTGAAAGGATCGAATCATTCGCGATCTTTTCGTCCTTTGTTTCGCCGGCGTCCTTTGATCGCGCCGACGCGGAAGACCTTCGTCGGCTTGCACACGTCCTCGTAATCCACGTCGAAGATGGACATCAGGAAGATGAACAGAGGCACGCCGATGAGCAATCCCCATACGTGCAGATATTTTTCGGATACCAACAGGATGATGAACACAAAGCTGATGGGCAACGACGTGCGGTTCGCCATGAGCTTCGGATTGAGGATGTACGCTTCCACGGCGTGAATGACGAGCACCATGACGAGGATCTGCACCACCTTGATGAATCCGCCCGTGTTGAACGCGATGACCGACAGCGGCACGAGTGATATGATGACGCCGGCGACCGGCACAAGGCCAAGCATGAAGATCATGATGCCCAAGCCCCAGATACTCGGGAAACGGAGACAGGCGAGGATGATGACCGAAAGAAGGGCGTTGATGAAAGCGATGGTGACCTGCACCTTCATCACCTTTGCGAACGTGCGACAGAAATTCAGACCGAAGATCATGAAATAGCGGTAGACGAAGGCGATGCGACTATTGTTCAGAACTTCGCCGAACCTCGCGATCTTGCTCTTTTCGAGCAACAGCAGGAAGCTCAAAGCGACGGAAAGCACGATATCGACGCCGAATTTTCCCGCGTTCATGACGACGCCCAAGAGCAGATTTCCGGCCGAAGCGATATAGGATTCGATGTTGAAATCCTTGAACAGCTCGGCTATGCGAGGGTCGAACGCCTTGCGCACGGAATCGAAATCGAAGTTTATGAACGCCTTCGCGATGTCCGCCGTCTGCTCCAACAATATAGGCGCGAACGCCACGCTGCCGAGCGAGACCAAAGCGAGTCCGAAAACATAGATGAAAATGAGGACGAAGCTGTCAGGGATCTTCGAGAGGAAGATCTTCGCGGTCAATCGTCGAAAAAGGCGCAGGAGATGATAGAATATGAACGTCAGGATGAAGGTGAGCAACACCATATCCAACATAAACCAGACCGTCACGAGAAAGAGCGCCAACACCGAAACGGAAATAATCCGACTCTTCATGTCCATGCCTTTCGTCGTCAATGCCGTTCCGTCATTCTTTTCCATTTTGTAATCTCATCTCCCCTTGCTCGGCAAAGCCAATCCCATGACGAGCGCGTTGATCCCCTGCATAATAAAAAATACGCCCAATACCGCCGCGAGCGCTACTCCGAACAGATAGGGATGGGCGAAGCCGAAGATTCCGACGGCGACGCTGATCAATCCGGACAGAGCCACGGACGCCCGCGCGGAGCCGCTCCCCTTCATCTCGAGGAACGCCGTCAGACGAAACACCCCCGACATGATGAGCCACACGCCGAATACCGCCGTAATCATCAGATCCGCGCCGAACGGATACAGCAGGGCAATGCCGCCTAGAGCCATCGTGAAGAGACCCTCGGGCAGAACCCAACCGGCCCTGTACTTGTTCTTCCTTTCGATCAAATAGGAAAGAACGTTTCCCGCGCCGGAGATCAACATCATAACGCCGACGACGAAGGCGAACGACCCCCATGTCTTTTCCAGATTCATGAAACAGAACACGCCCGTCACGGTGAGCGCGACCCCCATGACGATCATCAAAACGCGCATACGAACATTACCTCACACAATTGCGTCGCCTATTACGAACTTATACTTTAATTATACCGCACGGAGATGAAATATCAATGACAAGCAGATTACGTCTTCGCGCAATTTCGCGCACGGGCTGCGAAAAGACGAACAACCGCAATCGCGAGACCGCGAAACGCCCGTTTTCAAAATATACCCGTATCCTCATCCTTGCGATGCTCATCAAACTCGATGCCGATGTCGTTTCCGATGAGACGCCCGTAAAAGATGGACGTTCCTCCGTACTTATCCCTGATCTTATCCACGGTTCGCTCCAGCGCCTCGACCTTTTCCTCATTTCCTTCCGCGTCGTCCAGGAAATTCATCTGCATGGAGATATCCTCGGGCACGATGCCGATACCTGTTATCGTTATGAGACGAATGGGCGCGTTCATGCTCCAAGAACGACTTATGATCTCCATCGAGGCGCTTCTGATTCGCTCCGCGAGATTCGTCGGCGCGGAGAGACGCGCCTGGCGGCTGATGGTCTTGAAATCGGGATCTTTCAAATCGACTTTGATGCCGCAACACTTCAGCCCGTGTTTCCTCAGTCGCCCGGATACGGTATCGGAAAGAGCCGTCAACGCCGTCAGGATGTCTTCTCGCCCGATCAGGTCGCGTTTGAACGTGATGCCGTTTCCCACCGACTTGATCTTCCGACGCTCCGACGCTGCGCGCACGGGGGCGTCTTCAAGTCCGTTTGCGTATTCGTAAAGCGCCGTCCCCTGTTTCCCGAAGGCGTTTCTCAACATCCTGCGATCGGCTCGCGCGAGATCGCCGATCGAGCGTATCGCCATTCCATTCAACTTGGCGGCGGTCGCGCCGCCGACGGAAAACAGCTCGCGCACGGGCAGAGGCCACAGAATATCCCTGTAGTTTTCCCGGTCGATCACGGTGACGGCGTCCGGCTTCTTGTATTCGCTGCCCATCTTCGCGAAGATCTTGTTCCACGACACGCCTACGGACTGCGTGAGGCACAACTCGTCCTTCACGGCGGCCTTGATCTTGTGCGCGATCTCCTCCCCGCTTCCGAACAGTTGTTCGCTGGCCGTCACGTCGAGCCACGACTCGTCGATGCTGAACGGCTCGATCATATCGGTGAATCGCGCGTAGATAGCGTTTATTCGACGGCAATACAGGGAGTATTTATCGTGATGCGCGCGCATGAGGACGAGATCGGGACACTTGCGCTTCGCCTGATGAACCGTCTCCGCGGTAACGACGCCGTAACGCTTCGCGTGCTCGTTCTTCGCCAAGATGATGCCTCGGCGGTTCTTGGGATCTCCGCAGACTGCGACAGGACGTCCCGCCAACTCCGGGTGGGACAGCAATTCCACCGACGCGTAAAACGCGTTCATGTCGCAATGCAGTATGACTCGATCCGCGTTCATGCGCTTTCGCTTTCTACGCGTTTTGCGACGCCGTCCTGTCTTTCCGCGCGTAATACTCCTCCGCCGCGGAAATGGGCGTGATCTTCAACGCGATGACCTTGGGTTCTTCATCCTCTTTGAAATTCAGCCGACCGCGCACCACGACGATGCTGTCCTCTTCGATGGACGACGCGTTCTTGACGTAGCAATCGGGGAAGACGACTACATCCGCGCCGCCGAAGAGATCCTCGATGTTGATAAAAGCCATCATCTCGTTTTTCTTCGTGATGTGGGTCTGTATGCGGTCGATTACGCCTACGATACAGACGGGCATGTTGTCGCGGATGCCCTTGTCGTTTTCGGGATGGGCGATGCGATCCGCTGTCATGAACGTCTTTTCGTCGGCGGCCAACCGATCTATGATCTCCGCGCTTTCGTCCAAGGGATGGCCGGACAGATAGATGCCGAGCTTGTCCTTTTCCTGGTTCAGCTTTTGCTGTTTGGGAAAATCTTCCACATCAGGCAGTTCGATGTCCGTAGTGGCCGCGGCCATCACCTCCGGATTCATATCCCATATCGCGGTCTGCTCCGTTACGGTTTTTCTTCTTTCCTCTTTGATTCTGTCGATCATCTGCTCGAATACGGCCATGTGCTTTGCCCTGTTCGGATCGAAACAGTCAAAGGCGCCGGCCTGTATCAGGCTTTCCACGGTCTTCTTGCTGACCTTGTCGAGATCTAATGCTTTGAGAAAACTCAGCATGCTGTCAACATTGCCGCTGTCGCGCGCCGCCAATATGTAATCCACGGAGATGCCCACATGCTTGATGCCCATCAAGCCGTATCTTATCTTCCCATCCTTCACGCTGAATTTTCGCTCGCTGTTCATCACGCAGGGCGGCAAGACCTCGATCCCCATCTCCTTGCAATTTCGAATATAGCGCGCGATCTGGGTACCGTCTCCGCCCATGAAGCTCGTCATGAGCGAGGCCATGAATTCGATGGGATAATACGCCTTCATGTAGGCGGTCTCATAGGTGATCACGGCGTAGGCCGCCCCGTGGCTCTTGTTGAACGCGTAAGACGCGAAACTGACCATCTGATCGAATATCTCGTTTGCCGCCTTCTCCGATATGCCGTTTTTCACGCAACCGGGTACGGGTTTCGAGTTTTCGTCACCTTCAAACCCGTAGACGAAGTGTTGCCGTTCCCTCTGCATGACGTCGTTCTTCTTCTTGCTCATGGCGCGGCGAACCTCGTCGCTCCTGCCGTAATCGTAGCCCGCGAGATCGCGGACGATCTGCATGACCTGTTCCTGATAGACCATGACGCCGTAGGTCACGGACAAGATCGGTTCCAACTTGGGATGCAGATACTTGATGCGTTCCGGGTTTTTCTTGTTTTTGATATAAATAGGAATAGACTCCATAGGCCCCGGTCGGTACAGGGACACGCCCGCGACGATATCCTCGAACTTCGTGGGCTTCAATTGTTTGAAGAAGTCCGTCATTCCCTGACTTTCCAGTTGGAACACGCCGCTCGTATTCCCGCTGCCGATCAGCCGATAGACCTCGGGATCGTCGTATTTCATGGAGGAAAAATCTATTTTCACACCGCGATTCTTCTCCGTTTCGACCAAGGCTCCCTGTATGACCGTAAGGTTTCTGAGTCCGAGAAAGTCCATTTTCAGGAGCCCCAACTCCTCGATGGTCGTCATGGTGAACTGCGTGCTGACGCCCTTGTCCGAAACATACAGCGGCACGTATTCGTCCATGTTGCCGCGCGCGATGACGACGCCCGCAGCGTGCGTGCCCGCATTGCGACAAAGTCCCTCAAGATCCGTCGCGATGCGCAAAAGCTCAGCCACGCGCGCGTCCCCATCCCGCGCGGCTCGCAATTCGGAACTCTTCGCCAAGGCGGATTTCAGATTGATCTTCAATTCGTCCGGAACCATCTTCGCGATCTTGTCCACATCTCTGTAGGGCATTCCCATCACCCTGCCCACGTCGCGAATCACCGCTTTCGCTTTCAACGTGCCGAAGGTTATGATCTGAGCGACCTTGTCCGCACCGTATTTTCGGACGACGTAATCGATGACCTCGCCCCTTCGCTCATAACAGAAATCGATGTCGATATCAGGCATGCTCACGCGCTCCGGATTCAGGAAACGCTCGAAGATCAGATTGTATTCGTTCGGATCGATGTCCGTGATGCGCAACACGTAGGAGACGAGGCTTCCCGCCGCGCTGCCCCGACCCGGCCCGACGGCGATGCCGTGATCTCGCGCGTACTTGATGAAATCCCTGACGATGAGGAAATAGTCCGTAAATCCCATCTTTTCAATGACGCCGAGCTCGTATTTCATGCGTTCGCGGTATGTCTCCTTGTCTTCGCCGTACCGCTCGGACAGACCCTGTTCGCACAATTCTTGCAGGTATCCGCTGTTGCTCTTTCCGTCCGGAGCTTCGAAACGCGGCAAATGCTTCGTCTTGAAATCAAACTCGACCTCGCACCGCTCGGCGATGCGCGCCGTATTTTCGATGGCGTCGGGCTTGTCGGGGAAGAGCTTGCGCATCTCCTTTTCGGATTTCAAATAGAATTGGTCGTTGGGAAATCGCATCCGCTCCTCGTCGTCTCGCTTCTTCGCGGTCTGGATGCAGAGAAGGACGTCGTGCGACGCCGCGTGCTCCTGCTTGATGTAATGCACGTCGTTCGTCGCGACGAAGGGGATGCCCGTCTCCTCGTGGAGTCGTTCCATGTCCGGCAGTATCTTCGCCTCTTCCTCTAAACCCTGATCTTGTAATTCCAGAAAGAAATTTCCTTCTCCGAAGATGTCGAGAAAGCTCAACGCCTCCGCTTTCGCGCCCTCGTAATCGTCGTAGAGCAAACGCCGTTGCACGTCCCCGGCGAGACAGGCGGACAGCGCGATCAGACCCTCGCTGTGCGCGCGCAGAACCTCTTTGTCCACGCGCGGCTTGTAATAAAACCCGTCCGTAT
>JAIRTJ010000019.1 GCA_031254995.1 Eubacteriales Family XIII. Incertae Sedis bacterium | reverse complement strand
GAAGACCATGCAACGAAATTGGATCGGCAAGAGCGTAGGCGCGGAAGTCGAATTCGAAATCACAGGGTTTGACCGTTCCCTGCGCATATTCACGACGAGGCCGGACACGCTATTCGGCGTCACCTATATGGTGCTTGCGCCGGAGCATCCGTATGTTCGTCCTTTGACGGAGGGGACGGAATACGAAGAGCGGGTAGATGTCTTTCTCGATAAGCTTCAATACTTGAGCGACATCGATCGCAATGCCGTCACCTTGGAAAAGGAAGGATTGTTCATCGGCAGATACGCGATCAATCCCATGAACGGAAAGGAAGTTCCGATATATATTGCGAATTACGTCCTCATGGATTACGGTACGGGCGCGATCATGGCAGTGCCGGCTCACGACGCGCGGGATTTTGAGTTCGCCGCGAAATACGGCTTGGACATCGTACCCGTAGTGGATCCGGGCGATGGGACGGATTTGGAAAATCTCGAACAGGCGTTCGTTGCGCAGGGCAAGCTGATCAACTCGGGGACATTCGACGGTCGCGACAGCAAGAAAGCCGGCGAGGACATCACCGATTATTTGGAGGCGAACGGATTGGGCAAGAAATCCGTAAACTTCAGGCTCAGGGACTGGCTCATCTCTAGGCAACGGTATTGGGGCACACCCATTCCCATGGTTTTCTGTCCCGTCTGCGGATGGGTCGCGGAGAAGGAGGAAAACCTGCCGATTTTGTTGCCGGAGGATGTGAAATTTACGGGAAAAGGCGAATCTCCGTTGAAGACGAGCGCGACCTTCCAAAATGCGATCTGTCCGTCGTGCGGCGGACCTGCGGAGCGCGAAACGGATACGATGGATACCTTTCTCGATTCCTCTTGGTATTTTCTTCGCTTCACGGACGCGCGAAACGAGAACGAGGTTTTCGACGAGGAGAAGGCGCGATACTGGATGGGCGTAGATCTTTACATCGGCGGCGTGGAACACGCTATATTGCATCTGCTTTACGCTCGGTTTTTCAACAAATTTCTGCGCGACATCGGCTGTTCCCCCGTATCCGAACCCTTCGTCAAGCTTCTGACGCAGGGCATGGTTCTGAAGGATGGCGGCAAGATGTCGAAATCCGTCGGAAATATCGTATCTCCCGACGAATTCGTCGACAGGTACGGCGCGGATACCATTCGTCTCTTCATTCTCTTCGCTTCGCCGCCCGAGAAGGAATTGGAATGGTCGGATGCCGGTGTCGAGGGCAGCTATCGCTTTCTGAATCGCGTATTTCGTCTGATCACGGAACTTTCCGAGATCACGGGAGGCGCGCCTGACGATTATGCGGCGAATTCCGAGGCGGATAGAGAGTTGAACTTCGCAATGAATGCCGCAATCAAGAAGGCGGGGGAGGATATCGGCGATCGACTGAATTTCAACACCGCCGTCAGCGCGATCATGGAGTTCGTCAACGCCTTGTACAAGTACAAAGGCGGAGGCGATCTCAATCCCGGCCTGTTGAAGGTCGCGACGCGCAATTTGATCCTGATCCTGTCCCCGTTCACTCCGCATATCTGCGAAGAACTGTGGGAACGCGCGGGACATTCGGGCTTCGTCTGCGAAGCGGCGTGGCCGTCCTACGACGCGGCGGCGCTCGAACGCGATACGGCGGAGATCGTTGTGCAGATCAACGGGAAGATCCGCGAGAAACTTCGAGTGGAGAGAGGACTCGATAAGGACGCTCTGATCGCGGAGGTCTCGAAGAATGAGAAGGCGCGACTTTTGACGGAAGGAAAGAATGTGATACGGGTGGTCGCCGTTCCGGATAAGCTGGTCAACATCGTCGTCAAGGACGCCTAGAGCGCGAAGATCCGAGCGAAGGCGAGGCACTGGGACGGATTCGTTCCGGCGACTGCGATTCGATATTGCGATAATAAAGGAAATAATTTGCCGGGTTTCTCGACGGAAAACGGCAGGAGAGAAAAGAGAGAGGTTTAGATTGACGGAAAATCAATATACGCCGCGCGATTTCAGACGATCGGCGCGAGCGACAAAGTCCGAGACCGGCGGTCCGGATACGGCGAGACACGGCGTCGGGCGCAAGAAAACCGCGAAGTCGAGCAACGAGACGGATCCCGGCTCGAAAAAAAAGAAGGGGCGAAAGAGGGTCGAGCGCGGCGCTTCGGCGAAGGAGACGCGCGAAAAAGGCGCGGGAAAGATCAAATCGGAATCGGCGCGAAACACGATGAAAAACGCGGATTTCGGCAAGAAGAACGAACGCGGCGCGGCGGAGGCCGTCAAACGGAGTGCGCATGTTGCGACGGCCGCGGGAATCGGTAAAACAACCGGCCGCGGAGCTTCGGCAAAGAACGCGTTGAAGATCATTCCCCTCGGAGGTCTGAATGAGATAGGGAAGAACATCACGGCGCTCGAGTTCGGAGATCATATTCTCGTAGTGGATTGCGGCATGTCCTTTCCCGAAGACGAGATGTTCGGAATTGACATCGTCATCCCCGATTTTTCGTATCTCGAGCAAAACAGCCGCAAAGTGAAGGGTTTGATACTCACGCACGGCCATGAAGACCATATAGGCGCCATTCCGTATCTGTTGAAAAAGCTGAAAGCGCCCATCTACGGAACCAAGCTGACGCTCGGGTTGGTGGAAAGCAAATTGACGGAGCACAAGCTGAAAGCGGATCTTCGCACGATCAACGCGGGCACGAAATTCAGCGTCGGACCCTTTGACATAGAAGCCATCCGCGTCACGCATTCCATCGCGGACGCGCTGTGTTTCGCTATCGAAACGCCCGTCGGTCTCGTATTTCACACGGGGGATTTCAAGGTCGATTATACGCCGGTGGACGGAGAACCCATCGACTTTCTGAAATTGGCCGAGGTGGGGCGAAAGGGCGTCTTGCTCATGCTCTCGGACAGCACGAACGCCATACGAAAGGGCTACACGGAATCCGAGCAGAATATGGGAACCGTTATGGAAAACATATTCCGCGACACCGAATCGCGCATCATAGTCGCGACCTTCGCATCCAACGTTCACCGCATACAGACGATCATCGGCACGGCCATGAAGTTCAATCGAAAGGTTGCTCTATCCGGTCGCAGCATGTTGAAGGTTCTGGATCTGGCGATGGAACTCGGTTATATCAAAATTCCGAAGAACGTCCTCGTCGATCAAAACGAGATCAGACATATTCCCGACAAGAAATTGGTCATCATCACGACGGGCAGTCAAGGCGAGCCGATGTCCGCGCTCGCAAGGATGGCGAACAACGACCACAGGGCGGTTTCAATCAAGGCGGGAGACAAGATCATTCTGTCATCGAGCCCCATTCCGGGCAATGAAAAGACCGTTTCAAACGTGGTGAACAAGCTGCTTATGAACGGTGCGGAGGTGATCTATTCGGATATTGCGGACATCCATGTATCAGGTCACGCCTGCCAGGAAGAATTGAAACTCATGCTTTCGCTCATCAAGCCCGAGTATTTCATGCCCGTTCACGGGGAATACCGTCATTTGCATCGCCACGCCATGATTGCCGAGGACTTGGGCATCCCCGCGAAGAGGATACTCCTGGCTGAAAACGGTCAAATACTGGAGGTTAACAATAATAAGATTACGGTATCGAAAGAGACGGTTCCGGCCGATCCCGTTTTCGTGGACGGACTCGGCGTGGGCGATATCGGAACCATCGTCCTTCAAGATCGGAAGCTTCTCTCTGAATCGGGTCTGATCATCGTCGTCGCGACGATCGACGGTCCGACGGGACGGGTTGTGTCAGGTCCGGAGATCCTGTCGCGCGGATTCGTCTATGTGCGGGAAAACGAAGGGCTGATGGACGATTTGCGCGCCGTCGTCTCGAATAAGTTGCGCGAGTTTGAGCGCGGCGGAAAATCGGATCGCAACAACATGAAGAACGCCGTTCGCGAGGTGTTGAGGAGTTACATTTACACGAAGACAAAGAGGAATCCCGTTATTTTGACGATATTTACGGAGGCTTAACTCGCGTTTTTCGCCGCCGAGGCGATAAAACCGCAGCTCGCGATGAGAAAGAATGAGGCAAAAACATGACAAACATCCATGATATGGCGAGGGAATTGGCAAATGCAATACGCAGTTCGGATGAGTACAAGACGTACATCGCCGCGAAGGAAAAGGCGTCGAAAAACCCCGAATTGGCGAATGCCCTGAATGATTTTCGCGAAAAGCAATTCGAGTTGCAACGCAAGCAGTTGGCCGGAGATGAGATCGGATCCGATCTGATGGAACGCGTGAGGGAATTCTCGCAAATACTCATGAAGGACCCCCTTGCTTCGGAGTATCTCCAATCGGAGATTCGCTTTACGCTCATGGTGAACGACGTCTACAGCATCCTCGCTGAGGCGGTAAAAAGCGAGTAGGCGGCGGACGATGAATGTGAAGGGAGATATTGTGGATGGATGACTTTGCGGTAAAAAGAGTTCTTTCCGTCGCGAAGGCGGCGGCGCTTGGAGATCGATGCTTTGATCGCATTCTTGGGTTGATACGTCCGGGCGTCACGGAGTCTTTCATCGCGCGTGAAATCGACGATTTTTTGCTTTCTCACGGCGCGGAGGCTTTGGCTTTTCCGACGATCTGCGTGTCGGGGCCGCGCGGCGCGTTGCCGCACGGAGAGCCGTCCGACCGAGCGCTCGAGCCGGGAGAATTCCTCACTATGGATTTCGGTGCGGTTATCGACGGATTCTGCGGGGATATGACGCGCACGATCGCCGTCGAATACGTCTCGGACGAGCAACGGCTCGTCTACGACACGGTTCTCCGCGCGCAGGAGGCTGCGATTCGTCGGTTAGAGGCGAATGCGCGTTGCTTCGACGCGGATAAGGCCGCGCGCGATATCATCGAGAGCGCGGGATACGGCGACTTTTTCGTGCACGGCACGGGTCACGGAGTCGGGAAGGAAGTGCACGAACCGCCGACGCTGAACGCGAAGAGCGAGGAATATCTGCGCTCGGGCATGGCGGTCACCGTAGAACCGGGCATATATATAGAGGGTCGACTCGGCGTCCGTATCGAGGACTTGTTGATTGTCACCGATGCCGGTATAATAAATGTGACGTGTTCGGAAAAGCGGTTGCTCATACTGTAAGCGGCCGATGCGTCCTTGTGCCGGAGAAAGCTCTGCGAGTCCCCGGCGTTGCGTTTGCACGGAAAAGGAGTCCATATGATATTCGCGAGTGAATTCAGAAAAGGCATGACATTCGAAATAGACGGGAATCCCTATGTCGTCTTGGATTTTCAGCATGTAAAGCCGGGAAAGGGCGCGGCGTTCGTGCGAACGAAGTACAAGAACATCCTCAGCGGCGCCATTCGCGAGGAAGCGTTTAACCCCAACGACAAGTTCCCCAAGGCGCATATCGAGACGAAAAATATGCAATATCTCTATAACGACGGCGAGCTTTATTACTTCATGGATGAGACGACCTACGAGCAGACCCCGCTCATGGCCGATCAGGTGGAGGACGCCATACAGTGGCTTCGCGAAAACGATGTCGCTACCATCAAATTTTACAAGAACAGCGCATTTTTGGTAGAAGCGCCAAATTTTGCAGAATTGAAGATCATCGAGACGGAACCCGGAGTCAAGGGCGATACGGCCACGAATGTGACGAAGGCCGCCACGGTGGAGACGGGCGCGGTCGTGCAGGTACCCATTTTCATAGAGAGCGGAGAGATCATCAAGATCGACACGAGAACGGGCGAATACCTGGGCAGGGCGTAGACGCGAGGCGATTTTTCGCGGCCGCGCAACGCGGGAATCGTCCGCTGATGCAGCGGCGACAAAGCAGTTCGGCGAATCGACGAGAGAACGCTCCTGTCGATAGGGAAAGGAACGGTGGCGCACATGGCGGACACGCGAAGACATCGAAAAAGACGACGGTTTTTGCCTCTCATCATCGTATTGTCGATCCTCGTCATTCTCATCGCCGGCGCGGGCGGCGCATTTGCCGCATACAAAAACGCCGTGACGCCCGCAGATCCGTCGGATTCGGGATACGTTTCGTTTGTCGTGGAGTCGGGCATGGGTACATCCGCCATCGCGGAGGCGTTGGAAGACAGCGATTTGATTCGAAACGCGTTCTTCTTTAAAGTCCATTCCAAACTCACGCACAATGACGGCAAATACAAGGCGGGGACGTTTTCGCTCGCGAGGGCCATGTCCGTCGACGAGATCATGGATGCCCTTATCGCGGGCTCGACAAACACGGACGTGACGCGATTTACCGTTCCCGAGGGCAGCAACATTCTTCAGACGGCGCGCATTCTCGCGGAAAATGGCTTGGTCGACGAGGCCTCATTCTTGAGCGAGGCGGAAAACGGCGCGTTTGACTACGCGTTTCTGGCGGACGCACCGACGGGTCCCGAACGGTTGGAAGGCTTCCTTTATCCGGAGACATACGAGGTCTACAATGATGCCGACGCGCATGAAATCATAGACAAAATGCTTTCCCAATTCGACAAATTGTTTCTGCCCGAGTATTACGACAGGGCCGCGGAAATGGATATGCCCGTCCGCGAGATAGTCACGCTGGCATCCCTCATAGAGCGCGAATCGAAGACGGCG
>JAIRTJ010000175.1 GCA_031254995.1 Eubacteriales Family XIII. Incertae Sedis bacterium | reverse complement strand
CAAGAAGCTCGCGAAGGAGTTCATCACGCCCATAGAACGAGAGGACATCATGCAGATGTCGGAGTCCATCGACACGGTGACCGACAAGATCGAGGATGTTCTTTTGCGACTTTACATGTTCAACATCCCCGAGATCAGGGAAGACGCCCTTAGGATCGCCGACGTCATCGTGAAGTGCGCGACGGCGCTAAAAGACGCATTGGAAGAATTTCATAATTTTAGAAAATCAAAGACGATCCAGGAGAAGATCATCGAGGTCAACCATCTGGAGGAGGAAGGCGACCGGCTGTATACGGATGCCGTCCGCAATGTGTTTACGGACAGCAGCTTGCCGCCGTTGATCGTTTCGTCGTGGGACAATGTCTTTCATTACATGGAAGACGTGTGCGACGCTTGCGAGGACGTCGCCGACGTCATCGAGGGCGTGATGATGAAGAATTCGTAATGGACGCGCGGGACTCGGCGACGGTCTTTGTCGCCGCGACGAGCAACAAGCACAAGATAGAGGAGATCGCGGACGTCATGCGCGCGTTCGGAATAACGATATTGTCGAAAGACGAGGCGGGCGTTGCGGATTTCGAGATTGCGGAGAGCGGCGCGACATTTGAGGAAAACGCGCACATCAAGGCGAAAGCCGTTTCGGAGCATGTCGATCTGCCCGTAATCGCCGACGACTCGGGCTTGATGACCGACGCATTGGATGGGGCTCCCGGCGTGTACTCGGCGAGATTTTCAGAGAAAGGAACGGAGCACGCCGATGCGAAATCGACCGACGCGGACGCGCGCAACAACGCGAAGTTGCTCGAGCTGATGAAAGACGTACCCGACGGCGAGCGAGGAGCGCGGTTTGCGGCCGTCGTCGAGATATTGTATCCCGACGGCGAAATGATCGTCGCGAGGGGTGAGTGCGAGGGCAGGATACTTCGAGAGCCTCGGGGAATGAACGGATTCGGCTACGATCCTCTGTTCGTGCCGCGAGATTTCGAGGCGGAAGGACTCACGTTTGCGCAGCTTCCTCCCAAGGAAAAGAACGCGATCAGCCACAGGGCGAAAGCGCTTGCCGCTTTGAGGGATCAATTGGCGGCGCGCAAATCGCCGCGATAACGAGCATGAAAGAGAACGAAAAAAATAAGAGAAACGGAGCGGTCGGGCGAATTCAGACGACGCGCGTGCTGAAGTTGACATTTAAAAAGGTCATCGATCCCTTTTTTGCGGGAAACGCCGCAGAGGTGGCGTTTTTCCTGCTTCTGTCCTTCGTTCCGACAACCATTTTGTTGGCGCAGTTGCTCCATCTGTTCACGATGTCCGCAGATGTCGTTACGGGTCTCCTCGCGACCTATCTGCGCGCCGACATCGCCGATACGCTGTCGCCTCTGTTCAAATACAATCCCTCGAAGACGTTCAGCGTCATACTGGTGGTCTTGGCATTGTGGGCGGGCAGCAAGGCCTTGTTTTCCCTCATGCGCATATCCAATTACGCGTACAAAGGAGGGTCGGGCTATCGCAATCCGTTCCTCGGCTATATTCGCGAGCGAATCAGAGCCGTCACGACCATCGTCTTCGTGCTCATAACCCTCATCCTCGCGCTGAATATTCTGGTGTTCGGCGAAGTGATCGTCCGCTTCGCACTCAAGTATTTGAACGACTTCCTCGGAATGAATTATGCGTTTTCCGACGTTTGGTACACGGTTCGGTGGATTTTCGCCTTCATCCTGTATTTTTTCATGGTTCTGGCGGTGTATTACATGCTCCCGAAACGTCGGTCTCAATTCACGAAGCACATCGCGAAAGGCGTATGGCGCACCCTGAGAAACATCTTCGCATCTTGGCGAAAAAGCAGCAAAGAGGCGCTTCGCTTGATACTGCCGGGGAGCGTATTCGCCGCCTTCGGCATGTTGCTTACGACGTGGCTCTACGCGTACTACATACGTCGCGTCGCCGCGCATAATTTCAACATATTGTACGGCGGCCTGAGTTCCGTCGTACTCCTGCTCCTCTGGTTTTACGCGCTCGCGTTCATATTGATTCTCGGCATTCAGCTCAATGCCGCGTGGAACGAGGAACGGAAACGAAAGAGGAGGGAAGCCGCGCGAGACGCGGAAGGAGAGTTGTAAACGCCGTCTCGCCGAAGGATGAAGCTTCGCGCCGTATTCGCGACGCGGCGACGGGCAGGAAAAGCAAAAGCCGATCATTTGAGATGAAGCGAAGCGTGCGCAGGACAGGAGGTTGTCGATGAACGAAAATGTAAAAAAATTGATGAAATGGATTGAAAACCCAAATCTCGACAATGCGTCGAAGGAGGAATTGAGAGTGTTGCTCTCGGAATACGAATCCGAAGGGGACGGCGGCAAAGCCGCCGAGGAGATCGACGATCGGTTTTACAGAGATCTCGCGTTCGGCACGGCGGGCATGCGAGGCGTCATGGGCGCGGGCACGAACCGAATGAACGCATTGACCGTTCGCCGCGCTTCGCAGGGTTTTGCTGACAGCCTCTTGGAATCGTCGGGCGGCGTCGCGCGCGACGGCTCCCTCGGAATCGTCATAGCCTACGACAACA
>JAIRTJ010000116.1 GCA_031254995.1 Eubacteriales Family XIII. Incertae Sedis bacterium | reverse complement strand
GGCAGCGATATCACGGGCGCGCTCGTCGCGCGCGCGGTCAATGCGGACGTCTACGAAAATTGGACGGATGTGTCCGGCTTCCTGATGGCCGACCCCCGCATCGTGAAAAATCCCCGTTCCGTCCCTGTGATTTCCTATCGGGAACAGCGGGAACTGTCCCATATGGGGGCGTCCGTTTTGCATGAAGACGCTGTGATGCCGGCGCGACTCGCGGGGATTCCCATCAACATCCGAAACACCGATGCCCCTGACGACGAGGGAACGATGATCGTCGCGGAGGATTCTCCGGACGTCTCCGTCGCGGGCGTGCGCGGGATTGCGGGAAAGCGCGGCTATACAGCCCTGCGCATATACAAGAATGCGGCGGGCGGCGGCGCGCGGCTCTTGACGCCGTTTCTTGCCGCCGCGGCGCGCCGAGGCATCGCGCCCGATTTTGCGATGTCCGCAGTGGACGCCGCAACGCTGTTCTTTGCGGCGGAAACGAATCCCGTGTCGTTGGACGCGGCCGTCAGAGAAGGATCCGCCGAAATATGTCCTGAGGAAGTCGTCGTTGACACGGGAATCACGCTCATCGGGGTGATCGGAAGAGGCGTCGGAGCCGGAGCGGCGTCCAAGATCGCCGACGCGTTGACGAAATCGGGAATCGAACCTTGCGGCGCGTGTTTCTGCGTCGGCGACACAAGCATTATCGTCGGTGTCGAGAACGAGGATTACGAAACGGCGTTAAAAGCTGTCTACGCGAAGTTCGCTTGATGCGACGCATAGTTCCTTTCGGCTCGCCTGTCCGCAACTCGAAACGGTGTTTTTCATCTCGGTCATCTTAGGCGTCTCGATGTTTCTCCGCGTTAGAGGAATCTGAGCAACGTAGCCATGAGCGTATTCATCTCCACGGGTTTCGCGATGTGGGAATTCATACCATTTTTCAGCGCTTTGTCGATGTCCTCCCTGAACGCGTTTGCCGTGAGCGCGATGATGGGAACGCTTTGCGCGTCCGGGCGATCCATTGCGCGAATGGCGGATGCGGCATCGTAGCCGTCCATGTTCGGCATCTGTATATCCATCAAGATGACGTCGTACGCGTCGACTTCGGATGCCGCGAATTTTTCCGTCGCGATCTTCCCGTCCTCCGCTTCGTCGATCGTTATGCCGGTCGATTCAAGCAGGGATACGATGATGATGCGGTTGATCTCCACGTCGTCCACCAACAGAGCCCTGCGGCCCGCAAACCTGTTCTCAGTGTCCTCAGTCGAGATTTGCGCTTCGTCGGACAGATCGAGCTCCGCTTCGTCCAACCAAATTTCAAACGTGAATTCGCTGCCTTTCCCGACCTCGCTCTTAACCTCGATACTGCCGCCGAAGAGCTGCACTATGCGTTGACTGATGGCGAGTCCCAACCCTGTGCCGCCGTGCGTCCTCGATACGCTTCCGCTGCCCTGTTCGAACGGATCGAAGATGACGCTGCGTATATCCTCCTCTATGCCTATGCCCGTATCTTTGACGGAGAAACCGATCAGCGTTCGTCCGTCCGCGCGATCCTTGCACTCGACGCGAAATTCGATCATGCCCAATTCCGGCGTGAATTTCACGGCGTTGCCAAGGAGATTGATCAGTACCTGTCGCAGACGCAACGCATCGCAGAAGAATACCCCCGGCGAGAATTCGTCGAATACTGTATTGAACGTGATATTTTTGTCGTCGCATCGCAACTTTATGATATCGACGACCGTGTTTTCGAGTTTGACCAAATCCATCTTTTCGTGGGAGAGCTCGATCTTTCCCGCTTCGATTTTTGAGATGTCGAGAATGTCGTTCAACAGTCCCATCAGGTGTTGCGACGATGTCTCGATGCGATCGACATATCCGTTGAGCTCGTCGCCGATGTCGATGTCGTCGCCTAACTCGTCCAATTTTCTCTGCACGATGCTCGTGATGCCGATGATCGCGTTCATGGGCGTGCGTATTTCATGGCTCATGCGCGCGAGGAATTCGCCCTTGTGTTCGTTGGCCCTGTTTGCGTCGTCCACGGCCTTCTCCAATTCCAGTTGCTTGTGAACCATCTCCGTGACATCCGCGGTCATGATGATGTATCCGATCTTATTCCCGTCCTTGCCCAAGAGGTAATTCGCGGCGCCGCGGAAGTATCTGTCGCCCTCTTCGTGATGGTAGATCTCCGCGTCGCGTCCTTCGTTCAGCGCGGCAATGGGGCAGTGATCCGAGCCGATAGGATAGATGGAATTATCCTTGTAAGGCTTTCCGACGATCTCATCCAAGGTCTTCTTGTTCAATTCCAATCCGTAATCGTTCATGTATATGATGCGCAGATCCATATCCGTAATGGTCAGCGGACTCTTCACGCTGCGCTCAATGCTGTCGGCCATATCGTCGAAGGAGTCCGCGAGAATGCCGAACTCGTCCTTTACGGGCGCTTTGAATCGGAATTGCCGTTCGCCGAATCTGAAGCGCGATATGCCGTTGATCAACTTCGTGATGTTGTTCGTCAGGAACGACGCCAACCAAATCGCGATGATTACGACCAGAATGATGATAAGCAGCGTCGTTACGACGAGGGATACGCTCGTGCTGACGATGCCGGAATTGATCGCGTTGTTGAGTGTCGTTTCAGTTTCCGTCGCGGGGCGCGTGAAATCCTCGAGTCCCGCGCCGATCGTGACGATGCCGAAACCTCGCTTGGAATAGTCATTGTCGTCCGACGGCGCGTATTGTCCAGTGTAATAGGGTATCGCGGCC
>JAIRTJ010000115.1 GCA_031254995.1 Eubacteriales Family XIII. Incertae Sedis bacterium | reverse complement strand
GCACAATTGCGAGGAACTGCGTCCGGAGCCTCGCCATGAATCCCATCGCGAGACCCAAGCCGGTCGACGGTCGAGTCTCGACGCGCAGCGGATTCCTTGTTTGTTCTTCTTTTACATATATTAACATTTAATATCTAATGTGTCAACGCCTTTGCGAAAAAAAACGCGCGCGGAAGCAACTTCAGTTGCATTGACGCCGCAATGAAGGATTGTATGCGCTGAATTTGAGGCTGTGACTGCGTTTATTCAGGAGACGATGAAGGAGCGGAACGCCCCCGTCCGGAGGTTTTCGCCAAATCGCCGTAATGGAGTCGCCTTGCCGCAAGACGCTCGATGCCGATGAGCAACAGATTTGCCGTGATCGCGAGTCCCGCCGCCAATATCGTACCCCAGACGAGTTTCACTGGGCTGCGCGTGCGCATACCGTCAAACAGGATGCTCCCGATGCCGCCGGCTCCGATGGCCGCGGCAACGGCCGCGATGCCGATGGTTGAGATGACGGCCAAATGGATGCCCGCGAGTATGACGGGAAAGGCCAAGGGCAATTTGATTCGCACCAGTATTCGCATGTGCGACATGCCCATTCCTTCGGCGGCCTCGATGATCTGCGGATCAACCGAATCCAATCCCGCGATGAAATTGCGGATGAGCAGAAATTGATTGTAAAGAGTCAGAACGAGTATGGCCGTCTTCATTCCTATTCCCGTAAACGGGATGAGAATGGCGAAGAGCGCGAGGCTCGGTACGGCGTAAACGCTTCCAAGGACGCGGATGACGATGGAGGAAAGCTTAGCGTTGCGCATTATGAGCAATGTGAGGACGGACGCGAGCGCGACAGATGCGGCCAACGAGATGCCGACGATGGTCAAATGTTGCAAGAGAGCCTCCGTCAGTTTGTGATGATATTTTTCAAAGTATTCCCACATTCATCCCTCTCCGTCGTTCGCGCAAACCGCTTGCGGAGTCGAGCAGTTCCCGCACGAAATCATCGGCGGGATCGTCGACGATCCGTTGCGGCGCATCGAACTGCTTCACGCGACCCCGGTCCATGACCAAGACCTTTCCTCCGAGCTTGAGAGCTTCGCCTACGTCATGGGTGACGAATAGATAGGTCTTCTTATGCTTCCCGTGGATGGACAGCAATTCCGCCTGCAAATTGGAGCGGTTGATAGCGTCGATCGCGCCAAACGGTTCATCCATGAGCATGACGGCGGGATCAGCCGCCAACGCGCGCGCCAAACCTACGCGCTGTTGTTGGCCCCCTGAAAGTTGCGCGGGATAGCGTCCCCGAAACTCGGCGGGATCCAGATTCACGAGGGCTAGCAACTCGTCCGCGCGCGCGTCGATTCGCGCTTTGTCCCATTTCAGTATCTTCGGAACCGTGGCGATATTCTCGCGAACGGTCATGTGCGGAAACAGACCGATCTGCTGGATCACATAGCCGATGCCGTGGCGAAGTTTGACGGGATCCCTGTCCTT
The DNA here is from genome assembly GCA_031254995.1 of Eubacteriales Family XIII. Incertae Sedis bacterium. Lineage (GTDB taxonomy): Bacteria > Bacillota > Clostridia > Peptostreptococcales > Anaerovoracaceae > JAISGB01. The sequence continues at coordinate 7,629 of JAIRTJ010000115.1, read as the reverse complement.
GATATCCTCGCCAAAGAGGCGAATCGTCCCCTCGTCCGGCTCGATCAGCCGGTTGACCATCTTGAGCAACGTGGTCTTTCCGCTGCCCGAGGCGCCGAGGATCGTGACCAGTTCCCCCTCTTCGATGTCGAGGGATACATGATCCACCGCGTTCGTCGTCGCGCCCGGAAAGCGTTTCACCGCGTTCTCAAAGCTGAGCGCGATCATACGGCGTCCCTCGACCTCGGAGCCAATGTCAATGCGTCCGACGGGCAGGTTCCCACACAGACGCCGCAACCCACGCAGAGGGCAACGTTCGCGAAGGCGTGACCTGTCGAAAAATCGGTCCCGTCAAACACGCCGAAGCCGCAACGACCCAGACATATGCCGCAACCGATGCACCGCTCGGCGTCAAAGACTACGATATGACGGCTCTCCGGCCACGTCACGCCGCTGCCCCTGCGCGCTCGAGCGCGGAAGAGATAGCAACAATCGCCGCAACAATTGCAGATGCCGTTCGGATTTGCCGTGTGCACCAAGGCCGCCCTGTCGGCGGCGATCACCGCAGCCCGCGCCTCCCTGTGAGTGATCGGCTTGGATATCCCCCTGTCGGGATAGCTGTTCGGCCCATCGCGATAGCTGAGACACACCAAAGTCGGACCGTTGCAACCTCCGCGCAGGGAACGGCAATCGCAATCCGTCAAATACACCTGTCGCCCCTTTTCGTAATTATCGTCGATGCGGGCCAACGTCTCCTCCAAGGTGAGTATAGTTTCGTCGGTGGGCTTGCCCCCTGCCCCATCCCAGTCCAAGCCCGCATAGTAAACGTCGAAATACCAATCATCGAGAGCGATCCGAACATCCTGCGGCAGATCCAGCCACGCGTCCTGCTCCGCGACGGCGAAGACATCCAACCGTTCGCAGAAACTCGCGATGCGATAGCGCCGCGCGCCGCTCTCAGCCGCGCTCTCCTCCGCGACGGAAATGACGCCCCGACCGTAGGCGGCGTCCGCAAACCGTTGCGCTTCCTTTTCGTCGAAGGGTTCTATGCCCTCCAACGACATGAGAGAAAGTTCCGAGAGCGAGAACGGACAGGTCAAAACGCGACCGACATCCTCGACGGAGAACACCTCGTCCGCCAACGCCGCGACGAGCTTTTGCTCCGCAGATGTCACGATTTTGTCGATGACGGAATATGCCTGTTCCGGCACGCCGAACTTATCCAAGAATCGAGACCTGTTCGCGCAGGGAACCTCCGAGGACGCGGGGCGGTCGCACGCAACATCCCCGTCGTCTCTGCGTTCGTCAAACGTTTCCCTTGATCGAGTCATAGAATGCTTTCGCAACCTCCTCGTATTCCTTGCCCTCCGCATCGACCTCCGCGTTGAGCGACGTGATCGAGGGCGTGTCTATGAGCGCGTCCACGGCGTTGAGAATGTCAGCGATCCGCGGATGTTCCTCCAAGATCGCCGCGCGCGCGACGGGCGCGATATTGTAGGGCGGCCACACCTGTTTGTCGTCTTCCAGCAACACGAACTCCGGATTGACCAACTGCCCCTCGGAAGTATAAGCAGGCGCCGCATCTGCCTCACCGTTTAACAGTGTATCATATTTCAACGCGTTGTCTATGACAATCGACGACATAAACTCGAAGGGTCCGTAGACCGCTTCCAACGCGGGAATGCCGTCCTCCCGCTCATCGAATTCGCCTTGGGAAGCAAACCGGATGTTCGGCGCGTGTTTCTGCAGATCGGAAATGGTCTTGATGCCGTATTTCTCGGAAATTTCCCTCGTAACGGCGATGCCTTGACCGTCGTTCGCCGGCGCGCAGTCGAGCCAGACGAGATCGAATCGTTCTTTGTACGCGGCTTTCACCGTATCGTACACCTCTTGCGGATCTGTAATCAGATCGAACTGCAATACGGACAAAAGACCCGTACCCGTGTATTCGGGATACAGGTCGATCTCGTCGTTTACGAGGGCGGTATGCACAGACGAACTCGCCAAACTGAAATCGCGTTCTACCGAAAACCCGCCCTTATCCTCCAACGCCAATGCGTATATCTCCGCCAAGATCAGATTTTCCGTGAAATCCTTGGAGCCTATGCGAATCGGGGCGTCTGCGCCGTTTCCCTTGTCGCCGCCGCAGGCCGCCGTCGAGATCGCGACGGCCAAGATCAGGATCGCAAAAAGCATTCCGCCTAACCGTTGATTTTTTTCGCGCTTCATATCTTTCCCCTCTTCTCCGTTTCCCTCGTCGCGCGGCAAACGAACCGCTCGTCCGCGCCAAGAGACTAAGTTGACGCGATTCGCGGATTGCGGTATCTCACAAGGCGCCGTTCCGCGCAGCTGAGAAGGAAATCAGCCGACACGGAGAGGAGAGCGACCGATATCCCGCCGATGAGCAGAAGATCCGCTCGCAACAATCCGAGTCCCGTAAATATGAGATTTCCAAGTCCTCCCGCGCCTATGTACGAGGCGAGCGTCGCGCTCGCGATCACTTCCGTGACAGCGGTTTTGATTCCCGCCAAAACGATGGGCATGGACAATGGAGCCTTGACCGTAAAGAATATCCTCGCAGAACTCATTCCCATACCCTCCGCCGTCTCGATGAGGAAGCCCGGAATGCCCGCGAATGCCTGCGTCGTATTGATCAGAATCGGAGGTATCGCGAGAAATGACAGCGCGATCAGGGCCGGCGCCGGGCCTGTGCCGATGATGGGAATGCACAGAAGAAGGATCGCCAAGCTCGGGATGATGCGAAACACGCCGAATATGCCCGTGATGAACGTTCGGATTTTCGAGCCGCGCGCGCTGAGTATACCCAACGGAATGCCGACGACGCAAGCGATAAACGCCGCGACGAAACTGATCTCGAGATGACGCGCCACCGCTTCAAGATAGACATCCGAGCGATTTTGAAAATACTCCGCGATCTTTTCGATCAGACCCGCATGGCTCATGAATCACAATCCCTCGCTCGCGGAACTGCTGCGCCGTTGCCAATTCCACGCGTCCGCGCACATCTCCGACAGGCCGAATTCGGCCGAAAACCCCAATTCCTTCCGCGCGAGATCGACATTCGCGTAGATCTCCGGCAGATCGCCCGCGCGCCGAGGATCGATGCGAGACGGCAGAGGCTTGCCGCACGCGCGTTCAAAAGCAGCGACGACCTCCTTCACGCTGTATCCCTTGCCCGTGCCGAGATTGAACGAGAAACATCCCCTGCGCGTCCGGATGTAATCCAAAGCGAGCAGGTGTCCGCGCGCCAAATCCATCACGTGGATATAGTCCCGCACGCCCGTTCCGTCGGGCGTATCGTAGTCGTCGCCGAAGATGCGAACGACGGGCAATTCGCCGACGGCGACCTTCGCCACATAGGGAAGCAGATTGTTCGGGATGCCGTTCGGATCCTCGCCGAGCAACCCGCTCGGGTGAGCGCCGATGGGATTGAAGTAGCGCAGAAGGACAGCCGCCCATCGCGAGTCCGCCGCGCAGACGTCGCGCAACATGCGCTCGATCATGACCTTCGTCCATCCGTATGGGTTTGAGGCTCCGAGCGGATAGTCCTCGTAATACGGAGCGGGACTGTCACCGCGATACACTGTGGCCGAGGAACTGAAGATGATATCCCCCACGTCGTGATTCGTCATCGCCTCCATGAGTTTAAGCGTCCCGATCAAATTGTTTTCATAGTATTCGAGGGGCTTTTCCACGGACTCGCCCACGGCCTTGAATCCCGCGAAATGAATGACCGCGTCGAATTTCCAACGGCGAAAAACGGCGTCCACGGCCTCCGCGTCCGTCAGATCCGCTTCCTCGCACGGACAGCTTCGACCCGTGATCCTCTCGATCCTTTGGATCACCGACGGTTTGCTATTGGAAAAATTATCCAATACGACGATGTCGTGCCCTCGTTCCGAGAGAATGATCGCCGTATGACTTCCGATGAATCCGGCTCCGCCCGTAAGCAGTACATTCATGCTTTTCCTCCGTTTCGTCAACGCGCACAGGGTAAGAGAATAATTCGCGCCCCGTCACGGCCTCTCACTGCGACGAAATCGCGTAGTATTCCCGTATGCTTTCGATTATACCATCATCTTTCGCCGCAGTCACGCCGCCGTCTCCCGTATAATAGTACGATGTGACCACTTCCGACATCTTTTCAAACGGCGTTTCTCTATCGGTAAAAAGCGATGTTCCCAAAAAATAATTGTCGTGGACTTCCAGATCCAAGATATCCAACAGCGTAGGCGTCAATCCGAGCGAATTGCGGCCTTTTGCATCTATGATCTCGTGCGTTACTCCTCTGTAATAAATCATAAGCGGGATCGTATTGATGAAGTAATTTTGGTCGCTGTTAAGCGCCGCCTTGTACTCCGGCGAATCAAAAGTCGAGTGATCCGCGGTAAAAACCAAAATCGTATTATCCGCAAGTTTACTGTTTTGAAAATAATTCCAAAATGATCCGAATTGTGCATCATAGTTGAAGAACTTGTTCAGTATCGCGTTCGTCCCCTCCCTGTATTTTTCATCGGGGCTTTCAAATCCATGATGCGTTCCTATATTGTAAAACCCGGCGAAGAAGGGTTGCGTCAACTGCTCCGATACCGTCTCCAACAATCCAAAAGCCTCTTTATCCGTAAGAAGTCTGCCGCTGATCGCGCCGGATGTCACCGTATCGCAACCGAACGAGTTCAAATAGGCGGTGAATTGCAGATTGGACGGTTCGCTGTTGACAAACAGCGTGTTGTAACCGGCATCATTCAGCACATCAACAATCGAAATCAAGTTTGAGGACATTTTCTGTCCGTCATCCGCGACGGCCGGGCTATCCGAATTCCCGCCAAGGTCTTCATTGAAATACACGAATCCCGAATTCAATTGACCGCGCAGGCCTTTGTACGTCGCGACCGTATGACAATAATAGTTGTCAAAAACCAGAGAAGCGTCAAAAAATGAGTCTATGTTCGGTGTGAGATCATTCTCTCGTCCGGCATACCTGTCAATCACCTCCGCGGACATCCCTTCCGTGAAAAGCACGATGACGTTGGGTTTTTCGGGTAACTGCTCCGGTTTGCTTACGCCTGAATCAATCGACGTCATATAATACTTTTGCTTTATGGCCACGGCATCCATCTTCGCATACATCGCCGCATCCGCTTTCGTTTTCACGATGTCCTTCGCCGCCACGAACAAAGCTTCGACAGGGGAAATCGAATTGCCGAAATGCATAAACAACAAAACCAACACGAAGCTGTATCCCCCCAATGCGGAGAAAGTGAGACCCTTCATTTTAAAGACGGAAAAATCAAAATGCCTGACGGGGAAGAACGAGACGATCAAGATCAAGCATACGCAACCGACGTAAACATACAAAGCATCGCCTAACGCTCCGATCGAAGGGATGTTTTCAAGCATTATGGCCATAACGTAATTTCCCGAAAAAAACAATACGCATTGTTCGGCAAAAACAATCAGATACAGCGCGCTGTTAAACACATACGCAATAATACCGTGCTTTTTCGCGAAGATGTTTGTGAGCGCGAAAATTAGCAGTATCTCAACTGCCGCAACCGGGAAAAACATGTATTGTTGGGAATGAATGCTGGCGATCAATGATGCGACAGGAAGCAGAACAAATTTCATTATCGCTAATTTGTCAAAGATTTTTTTACGCCTCACCGCGAATACTCCTTTTTTTCGACTTAATTCAGGAAGGACAATCGCGGTTCGCAACTATAATTCTTAAACCGCCTCGACTACTATACCGCGAAACCGTCGCATAGTCAAATTCGATCGTCGCGCGCGACGCGAAACGGCGCATGGCGACGCAATCCGATCCGCAAAGCGATCGGATCCGGAGATTTGCATTTCACAGGCGTATATAGTACTATCATATAGTAACGAGGAGGAGGTTGTTTGTGAAAGTCTTGGTCATTATTCCGGCGCACAATGAGGCGGAAAACATTTTACATACGGTTGCCGATCTAAAACATCTTGACTCGCGCTTTGACTGCATCGTGGTCAATGACGGAAGCACGGACGCAACGCTCGACATATGCAGGAAAAGCGGCGTGAATGTATTGGATCTGCCGATCAACTTGGGACTCGCCGACGCGGTCGGAACGGGGATGAAATACGCTTGGTTTCAGGGCTATGACGCGGCGGTGCAATTCGACGGAGACGGCCAGCACAAGGCGAAATATCTGCCCTCCATGCTTGAACAACTGAGCAAAGGCTGCGACATTGTCTGCGGCAGTCGATATCTCTCCTCAAAAAAACCTCTTACGTTGCGCATGCTCGGCAGTCGTTTGATCACCCTGTCCATATGGCTGATCACGGGAAAGAGGCTTTCCGATCCGACAAGCGGATTGAGAATGTTCAGCAGGCGCATCATAGGCGAATTTGCGCACGAGATCAATTATCCGCCGGAACCTGACACAATCAGCCATTTAATCCGCAAAGGCGCCGAAATCGCCGAAATACCGGTGGAAATGAATGAGAGGATCGCGGGCAAGAGCTATTTAAACGCCGCAAACTCCGTCAAATACATGTTGCGCATATTTTTATCCATACTGATCGTGCAGTGGTTTCGCGACGGAGCTTTGAAGCGTTACAAGGATTGCGGTTGCGACGACGAAATCGTGAGGGAAATTCAATGAACATAGAATTGCGCATATTATTGATCGCCGCGTCCGTTTTGACGATGGTCTTCTTCCTTTGGCAAATTCGCGCTCATCGCCTCCAGATACAATACGCGATATCATGGAGCCTCTTCAGCTTGTTTCTGTTGTTGCTCAGCATTTTTCCGTCCGTGGTCTCGTTTACTTCCGAACTGCTCGGTTTCCAATCTCCCGCCGGATTCATTTACGTACTCGTCATCTTCATTCTCTTGATCAAACAGTTCACCGCGACAATAAAACTCTCCGAAATGGATCGAAAGATCGTTGAATTGACGCAATACAACGCCATTCGGGAAAATCAAAACAGCTCAAAGAAGACGAACGGGAATTGAATCGGACGAATCTGCGACGGAGTAACGCCGGGAGGCGGAATATGCAATCGATACATACATTTGTCATATGCGCATACAAAAACAGCCCTTTTCTCGATTCTTCCATTGAAAGCATCTTGAGCCAAACGGTAAAAAGCGACGTGCTCATATCAACGTCCTCTCCGAACGATCATATTCGAGACGCGGCGAGGAAATACGGGCTTCATGTGACGGTCAACAGAGAGAAATCCGGTATTGCCGGGGATTGGAATCACGCTTATAAAGCCGCAAAGACGGATTTTATCACGCTGGCGCATCAAGACGACGTTTACGAAAGTCAGTTCACCGAAAAAACCCTGTGCGCCTTGTCGAAAAGCAAGCGTCCGGTCATCGCGTTTACCGATTGTTTTGAACTGCGCGAGGAACAGCGAATTTTCGACAACAAGCTCCTGCGCATCAAGCGAATCATGCAAGCGCCGTTGCGCGCGGCGCCGAACAGCAGATTCGTGCGCAACAGGATCCTTTCGTTCGGGAATCCGATCTGTTGCCCTGCGGTAACATACAACAAGAAGAGGTTCCCTGAAATCCGTTTCAAGACGCACTATAAAAACAGCATGGATTGGGAAGCGTGGTGCAGGTTGGCGAAGGAGCGC
>JAIRTJ010000108.1 GCA_031254995.1 Eubacteriales Family XIII. Incertae Sedis bacterium | reverse complement strand
CGCAGCGATTTTTTCGCGGCAACACCTCAGGCGAGTTTAGGTGTCAAGTTATACGTCCCCCTGACACAGGTGTCAAGTTATACGTCCCCCTGACACACGCGACCCCCTGACACACGTCCCCCTGACACAAACAAAAACCCTTGAAAATGTTGAAATTTCAAGGGTTATGTTTGGTCGAGGTAGCAGGATTTGAACCTGTGGCCTCTACGTCCCGAACGTAGCGCTCTACCAAGCTGAGCTATACCTCGCTGTCCTTCACGAAAAACATTATACTAATTTCCGGTCGCGAAGTCCATAGCTATTTTTTGAGTGTTGCGGTTTTCGCGACGACGATTCAAAGAAAGGCGAGCGGTATGCCGCGCTTTGTTCATCTCGTACAGTCGATTCGCGCGACGAAATGCCCTTAAAAACAGCAAAAGGTGGGTATTGCGTGAACAATCGTGAATGTTAAGTGAAGTTTCTCTGAAGTGCATTGACTCCGGAGAAATAATTCTGTAATATTCACGATAGTTGGGAGGCAAGTATCGTTATGAGTGAAATGAAAGCAAAGGTCATCAAAAGAACTGTTCGCTTTGCAAGGGGTGTCGAAAATTCGATCAAACGCGCAAGGAATCAAGCTCGGAAGGTGAATTTCTCGCTTATCAGAGACTGCATCGTGCGGGTCGTCCGCGTTATTTCCGCAAGAACAATCGAGTTTTCGCGGAAATTTGTCGTTTTGGCGAAAAGGTCGTTCTCCGCGTCGAAAATCGCGGCAAGGACTGTGATCATAAAAACGCCCTCGCTTGCGCGGACGTTCGCGGTTGCGGCGAAGAAATCGCCTGCCGCGATGAAAAATGCAATCGAAAATGTACCTTCGCTTGCGCGGTCGGTTGCGGTTGCGGCGAAGAAATCACCTGCCGTCGCGAAAGCATGCGCGACCGAAATTCGGGAATTTTCCCGCAAGGTCATCGTTTGGGCGCGGGAAATGACGCCCGTTTTGAAAACGTGGGCGGCAAAGTCCAAGGTTCGGGCTTTGCGGTTCAAAACAATCGCCTTTAAAGGTTTCCTCCTATTTATAAAGCGTCCGGCGCGAATCAAAAAGACCACAGTATTCCGGCTCTCCGGCAGCGCCGCCGGTGCAGTCGCGGTTACTGTGGTCGCCCTTGTGATCGTCAATAGCCATGCCGTTGGCGTGACTATTGGCGGTCAAAAGGTCGGCTACGTCATGGATGAAGAATCGTTTGTGATGTTGGTCGAGGACGTGAAAGAGGAATTGTCCCATGAGAACGCAAACGCGGTCATCGTGATAGACGAAGAGAAGATCGCGCTCGCGGATTCCATTCAAAACACGAAAGAGATCAATTATATAGACACTAAGGAATTGAAGGACACCCTGCTCAGCAACGAGGCTGTGGTCGCCAGCGCGTATGCTATTACCGTGAACGACACGCCTTATGTCAATGTCGCGACGGAAGCGGACGCGCAGTCGCTCTTGGACGGCATCGTGGAACAATACACGGAAAACAATCAGGAAGTTCAACACGCGTGGCAGGAAGACATTAAGATCGAAAACGTTTCGGCGGATCTCGACAGCCTTGTGTCGACGCCCGCCGCAGTCGATTATCTGCTCACGGGCGACGTAAAAGTCGACACCTATGCGGTGGAAACCGGCGATACCATCTGGGATATCGCGCTCAAAAAGAAAGTATCCATCGAGGAGATTTCCGCCGCAAACCCGGAGTTAAATATTGACAGCATCCACGTCGGGGACGAGATCAAATTGAACAAGTTGGAGCCCTTCGTCCATTTGACGACCACGGAGACGGCGATTGAGCGGGAACCCGTCGACTTCCCCGTGACCAAGGAAGAGACTGACAGCCTATACGTCGGACAATCGAAGGTCAAAACAGAAGGGGTTCCCGGCGAGCGAGAAGTCACGCGGGAATATACGAAGGTGAACGGGGAAGTGACGGACATCGTTGAGCTTGAGTCCGTAACATTGTCGGAGCCGCAGACTCAGGTCGAGTTGGTCGGAACGAAGGTTCGGCAGGTTGCCGCGCCTCCGGCGAGCAGCTACATCGGCGGCAACGGCATACTCAGCAATCCGATGGCGCATATGGAATTGTCCTCGGGTTTCGGCGGCAGACGGGGTCACAGCGGGGCTGATTTCAGAAATCCGCAGGGCACGCCGATCTACGCGTCCGCAGACGGGACCGTCACCTACGCCGGTTGGTATGCGGGTTACGGTTACATGGTTCGCATCAGTCACGGCGGCGGCTTGGAGACGTGGTATGCGCATTGCAGCACGCTGAACGTGTCAGGCGGACAGCAAGTGGCGCGCGGGCAGCAGATCGCGACGGTCGGCGCGACGGGCAGAGCTTACGGATATCATCTTCACTTTGAAGTGCGCGTAAACGGCGCGATTCAAAACCCCTTGGGTTATCTGTAGCAGAGTATTGAGAGAGGCGAGGCGGCGGTTCCCTTTGGGACCGTCGTTTTTTTTTCGAAAACTCGACGCTGTTTTCAGACGAAAAATATGCGATAATAAAAGAATGAAAAAGTTCTGCATCGGAATCAAGAAAACAACTATCGTCATCCTGTTCTCGGCGGCATTCTTGATGTCGTCCTGCGGCGATTCGGGAAATGAGCCGATTCGCAAGTCGGAATTCCTGCTCGATACCTTGTGTTCGGTCACGGTATTTTCGAAGGAAGACGAGAAATTCGCCGAGGGAGCTCTTGATCTTTGTGCGCGTTACGACGCGCTCTTTGCGCGCTCTTCGCGAGACGGCGATGTATCGAAGATCAACGAAGCTGGCGGGCGGGAGACGACGGTCACGGACGACACGGCGGCTCTGCTTGAAACGGCATTGCGCTACGGAGCTTTGTCCGACGGCGCTTTCGATATCACTATCGGCAGAATATCCTCGCTTTGGGATTTTTCGTCTGATTTGGAAGCACGCGATCTGCCGAGCGCATCGGACATCGAAGCTGCGCTCCCATCTGTGAATTATCGAAATGTCGAATTGCTCGGAAACCGCGTCCGATTGAAAGATCCTGCGACACGCCTCGATCTCGGCGGCATCGCGAAAGGATTCATCGCCGACAAGATGGCGAGTTATCTGGCGGAAAACGGAGTGAGTGAGGCTCTCATCGATCTCGGAGGCAATATTGTGACCGTCGGAGAGAAATCAGACGGCGGTTCATGGAGGGTCGGCGTCAAAAATCCGCTCTTCGCCGTTTCGGAGGATTCGACGTCGTCGCTTATCGGCGTCATCGAGGTTGAAGGCACGAAATCCGTGGGTACGTCCGGCGTCTATGAACGTTCTTTTGTGAGGGACGGCACGCGCTATCATCATATACTCGACCCGAAAACCGGGTTTCCCGCGCGGACGGATTTGGTCGGCGTCACCGTCGTGACCGAGCGATCCGTCGATGGCGAGGGCATATCGACGATGTGCGTCATATTTGGCAGCGCGCGCGCGCAGGAGTATCTCGAACAGAATGGCATTCCCGCCGTGCTCGTCAAGGAGGATGGGACGGTAATCACGACCGGAGGGATCGACTGCGCGATGACGGAGGAATAGAAAATGAGAAAAGCCGTAAAGGAAATGCGCATTCCGATAAAGAAGGCGGACGCGATCTTGATCGCGGTTTTACTTGCCGTATCTGCGGCCGGAGGCATCGTTGCGGCGCGCGCGGGGAGTTTCGAGAGCGGCGCAAATCTCCGGATCACGGTGGGCGGAGAGCTGCGAGGCGTCTACCCCTTGACCGAAGCGCGGGAGATCCTCGTAAACGCGAATTACGAGAACCGGATCGTGATCGAAAAAAGCGAAGCGGGCAAGGTACGAGTGTATATGCGCAGCGCGACCTGCCCGGGTAAGGACTGCGTACATCACGCGCCCATTGCCTTGAACGGGCAATCCATCATATGTCTGCCGAATCGACTGACAGCGGAGATCGCAGGAGAGGAAAGCGATATCGACGCATTCGCCTATTGAGCGCGAGCGGGGATATCTCGAAGCGGGATTTTGAATATGCGCATAAAAAAGGATACGAAAAGTCTTACGATCATGCCGGCCGAGAGAATCGACTCTGCGAAGACCGATGCGCCTTCCGATTCCCTCGCGGCCGAATACGAGAACGAGCGCGTTGCGAATAGCGGTTTTTCCTCCGTTCGTTCGCGCATCCGTGTCCTTGCGCTGTGCGCCGTACTTGCGGCGGTCGCCCTAGCGCTTTCCTTCATCGAGAGCTTCATACCGTTGTCGATTCCCGGCGTCAAACTCGGTTTTGCGAATATCGTCGCGGTCATTGCTCTGTATCTTCTGGGCGGTCGCGCGGCTTTTTCCGTCAATGTCCTCAGAATTCTGTTGGCCGGACTCCTTTTCTCGGGCGCGTTCGCTATGATATACGCCTTGGCGGGCGGCGTCCTCGGCGTATTCGCGATGATCTTGCTCAAGCGCGCGGGCGCGTTTGGCGTCATCGGCGTCTCCGTCGGAGGAGCCGCCGCGCATATTGCGGGGCAGGTCGGCGTCGCGGCGTTGATCGTTCAAAACGCCGCGATCTTCTCGAGCCTGCCGTTTCTCATGATTTCGGCGGTCGTAAGCGGTGTCATCGTCGGTTTCATCGCATATCTCGTGTTGAATGCATTGCCTCGCGACTTGCGGTGATGCCTCCCTTTCATCGTCGTCGAACTTCGGGACAAAACAGGAACGTCTCCGCTTCGACTTGCTCTTGTGCTCACAGAGGCAACTCTTCGATTATTCTGCCGCCGGCTCCCTGCGTGGTTTCGGCGCGCCACAACCTATAGCCCGTATCAGGTTCGTATAATCCGGACCCGGGCCAAGGGCTTCCGCCAACGGTGTACGTTATATTGTAAGAGTAGATATAGTATTCTGCTGTGGTTGCATCTTTCGCCTTAATCGATTCGGGATCTGTATATGAGTAGCCGATGATGTTGAAGCTGTCATCGATATAGATTGGCTCTAAAGTATATGAGAAGTTGCCGTCGGCGCGAGGATCCTTAGACTGCCAAGGGATTTTTGTTAGTTTGTGCATTTGATAAGTGATACGGGTGTACGCTATATCATATGAGCCGCTACCCCAATTTCCGTCTCCGTCGTCGGGATACAAACTATTGACGCCGTTGCTTATTTCAGGCTCCACATCCATTAAATACAAACCATCGACATATAGTTGCTCATTGTCTAAACTGGTTTTCGGGTCTGCATACGCTTCGGACAACAACGTTTGAAGGGCTACCGTCACTTCCCTCGCGTTTGCTTTGATTTTTGCGTATCTCGCCTTGTTGATATACCCCGTCAACGCGGGTACGGCGATGGCGGCCAAAATGGCCAAGATGACAAGTACAACGATGACTTCTACGAGTGTGAATCCTTTATTTGCTATCCTTTGGGAGTTCTCCGCCCCCCCCCATTTTTTCGTGCTCATCTCCATTGAATTTCCTTTCTGCGCGATATTTCGCCGTGCGTTCTTCAACCGGAGAACTCCGCAGAGCTTGACGGCGGGATCTGAATTTCGCCGTTTTGCCGCAGAGCTTTTCCCCCTTTAAGTTACGAAGAAATTATATGCCAAAAAAGTCGCGATGTAAAGGTTTTTGAGAAGGCCTGTATCCGAGTCTGTGTCCGAGAACCAAATCCAAACGCTTTGCCCTCGAATTTTCAGAGAGCGCCCCGTGCAGAACGGGTTTTCGCCCGGATTTTCAAAATGCGGCCGGCAGGGTATATAATACAGTAACAGTAAGTTTATCGAAAAAGAGAGGGAGTCTCAATTGATGAACCGATAGGCTGAAACGTGATTGCGGAGAGTTTCGGGCGTCTTGTATTTATGAAAGGGAAGTTCAATGAAACCGATATACTATGCGCACAGCAAGGGATCCGACAAAAAAGACTGGGAGCGATTAATTGTTCATTTGCGGAATGTGGCGGCAAGATGTAAGACATTTTCGGAAGCGTTTGGATGCGGTGTTTTGGGCGAATTTGCGGGGTTGCTGCATGATATAGGGAAATATGCATCCGAATTTGTCCTTAGGCTGGAAGGTAAAGCGGTAAAAATAGATCACTCGACAGCGGGAGCAATCGCAGCGGATAAGCATATCAGCGTCCGCCTCCTTGCAAGGATGATACAATATGTCATTGCAGGCCATCATGGCGGTTTACCGAATTTTCATCCATTAAATGAGGCAGGTTCTCTGCGGGGCAGATTGTTGAAAACAGTCAATGATTATTCCGCTTATCAAACAGAAGTCGTTTTCCCGGA